>CAKZOF010000425.1 GCA_937135995.1 uncultured Pyrinomonas sp. | reverse complement strand
CCAAGGACGAACAGGGCCTCTCGCCGGAAGAAGCCTGGGCGCGCTACTTGCCCGTGCTGCTTCACGGCGATGCGGCCTTCGCCGGGCAGGGCGTCGTCATGGAGACGCTCAACCTCGCCGACCTCAAAGGGTATCGCACCGGCGGCACGATTCACATCATCATCAACAATCAGATCGGCTTTACCACTTCGCCTGAAGCCGGACGTTCGACCATCTATTCGACCGACGTAGCGAAGATGACGCAGCTTCCGATCTTTCACGTCAACGCTGACGATCCGGAAGCGGCCTATCGCGTGCTTCAGATCGCGCTCGATTTTCGCCAGAAGTTCCACAAGGATGTGGTGATCGATCTGGTCGGTTTCCGCCGACTGGGCCACAACGAAACGGATGAGCCGAGTTACACGCAACCGCTCATGTACGCGCGCGTGCGCGAGCACGAAGGCGTGCGCGTCAAATACGCGCGCCAGCTTATCCGCGAAGGCGTCATCACCGAAGAGGAACTGCAACAACTCATCGAAGAGCGCGTGCGCCGCTACGAAGAGGTCTGGGCGCGCGCCAAAGAGCAGGTCAAGCTGCGTCCGGCGCCGAAAGAGCTTCCGCCGCCCGTGCCCGAAGAGGACGGCTCAACGGTGATCGAAACGCCCGTCTCGGTCGAAGTGGTGCACGAGATCGGACACAAGATCGCCGTTGTACCCGAAGGCTTCCACGTCAACCCGAAGATGGTCAGCCAACTGACGCGCCGCGCCAAGATGAGCGAAGGGCAAGCGCCGATCGATTGGGCGTTTGCCGAAGCGGTCGCCTTCGGCTCTTTGGTGATCGAAGGCCGGCGCGTGCGCTTGAGCGGGCAGGATTCCGGGCGCGGCACCTTCAGCCAGCGCCACGCCGTGCTCTACGACACGCAAACGGGCGAAGCGTGGTCGCCGCTTGCGGAGCTTCGTTCGCCCGTCAATCCGACGGCGCGTTTCGAGGTTTACGATAGTTCTCTTTCGGAAGAGGGCGTGCTCGGGTTCGAGTACGGCTATTCGGTGGTCGCGCGCGATGCGCTCGTGATGTGGGAAGCGCAATTCGGCGACTTCGCCAACGGCGCGCAGATCATGATCGATCAGTTCATCGCTTCAGGCCAAGACAAATGGCAACAGCCGTCGCGCCTCACTCTGCTGCTTCCGCACGGCTACGAAGGGCAGGGGCCGGAGCATTCGAGCGCACGGCTCGAACGCTTCCTGCAACTGTGCGCCGAAAACAACATGACCGTCTGCTACCCGACGACTCCAGCGCAATACTTTCACCTTCTGCGCCGACAAGTGAAGCAAGAAGCGGCGCGTCCGCTCGTCGTGATGACGCCGAAAAGTTTGCTCCGCTTGCCGGCAGCGAGTTCGACGCTGGACCAGTTGACGTCGGGCGGGTTCCAACCCGTGCTCGATGACCCGGAGGTGAAGGATGCGTCGCGCGTGCATCGCGTGATCTTCTGTAGCGGCAAGGTCTATTACGATCTGAGCGAAGCGCGCAAGCGCTCGGAAGACGTGCGCATTGCCATCGTGCGTTTGGAGCAGCTCTATCCTTTCCCCGAAAGCGCCTTGCGTGCGGCGCTCGCGCGTTACGAACGAGCGCGCGAGTTCCTCTGGGTGCAAGAGGAGCCGAAGAACATGGGCGCTTGGACCTTCGTCCAACCGCGCATCGAAGCGCTGCTTCCCGAAGACGCGCGCTTGCGCTACGTCGGACGCGCACCGTCGGCCAGTCCGGCGACCGGTTCGTACACGATTCACGAACTCGAACAACGCAAACTCGTGGACGAAGCGCTGATGGAAGACGCGCCCATCCTGTCCGAAGCGAGCAAGCGCACGCTCGCTGGCCAAGCGGCGGGATAACATCGACGCCCAAAGCTTGGGCTTTCAGCAAAGAGGCCGCCTGAGCTCTTTCAGAAGTTCAATAGGGAAATCCGGAGGCGGAAGGATGCACTGCAAGAATCCTTCCGCCTCGATCCTTTAGACATGGACTTTCGTCGGCGCTTCGAAAGCGCGCGGCTGAAGGCCGCCCTGCCATCTATTGAAGTCGTTTGACTCGATCCGCGCCGCGACTCCCGCGCGCTCTAAATGGCCGTCTCGCTCTCGATTGAAACCGTTTGCCCTTTTCGAGCGGGACCACTCCACCCTGCACCAGGTCAACCGCGAATGCGCGTTGATGTTACGCACTGCCGAAACTGACAACCACTTCACTCTGCATCCAGATCAACGGTCTCCCGACTGAATCGTTCGATCAATCGTTCGATCAACTCGACCAAATAACTACTTTGCCATACACCTAGATCAACCGCGCTCAGACGGCTCAAGACGCAACTGTGACCGAGACAACCACTTTACCACACATCTAGATCACCCTCATTCGGAGTCATGCGGTCGCTTCTGACAAATCAACGCCACCATCCCCAAACCTTTTCGAGCAAAATCAGGCTCGCTAGCGACCGAGCAAGGTGTGTGCCGCCGCGCTGTCTTAAAAATCCCCCTTGACTTCCGCAAAAAAAAAAGCTACATTGGCGTCCACGTTGTCAAGAAGGCGTGCCGCAGATCAATGTGATCTGCTGGTACAAGGCACAGAGTTGATCCTTAACGTCAGACTCCCGCTGACGTATCGTACAGATAGCTTGGGCGCGTGGTCACCCCACCACCCTCGGAAGCGGCAACTCGATAGCCCCTGAACGCTCTCTCACTTGCGTTCGGGAAGCGGGACGAACAACCCAGGAGCAAGTCTAAGATGTTCACCTCGCCGCCTTCGCCTCAACCAGCCCGAAATGCCACCGTAAGCCATTGCTGGCTCACGATTCATCCAGAGAGAAGTTGGCCCGTGTGGTCGCTAGTGCGCGTTGCCACTGCTAACGGCTCAGCGATCAGGAGAGCAGCCTTGTGGCGAAGAGCGACGAGATGAATGAGCAACAGCGGTCAAAGAAGAGCCTCGCCAGTACACCAGCCAGTGCACTGACGAGGCTTGCTTATCAACCATGACCTCTGCGCCACTCTTGCGCAAAAGGTGTAGTGTAGGCTAAGCGCTATCTTAACGCAGAGTGGCGCGAGGTCTCAATTCGAAGAGAGGAGGACTCGAGATGAAAAGCCCGAAAAGAATCCAGAAAGCTGCAATCCGCATTTCGTTCGCCGCTCTCTGCGCGTTTATGGCCCTAAGCGCTGCCATGTTAGCTCCCGTCGTGGTGAAAGCCCAGTGTCCTTGCATCGTAATACAGTGTGCCAACGGCAAAAGTTACTGCTGCTCTGGGACACCACAAGGCGACAAATGCGTTTATGATCGCAGCTGTTTGAACGGTGGCAGATGTGGGGACTATGAAATAGAGAATAACGAACACTGAAGCACAAGAGAATCCTCAGCATCACCGTAAACATCGCGATGTTTGCGGTGATGCCGGGGATTTAACTGAGCTGAATCACCAGAAGACGGTAGATCTACATAGTCCGCCACAGCGATCCGAAGCTTTCGTACCATTACGCTATTGAGGATGCATATTTTATAAGCAATAATCTATGCACTTGAACGTTCACTCATAGCGAGTGTCGGTTATATATGATGCTCACGGCTAGGGCTAAAAGGTTTGTAATTATGCTGATACCCATTACCGTTTTCTGCGGCAGCTTTTATCTCTTCTACAAGCGCGCGCAAGAAGGTTTGAGGGGAAGAGACTTGATTTTAACATCGGCTGTCATCAATCGACCATTGCCGAAGGCCCACTTGGTAAACCTTTACGGCGAGTCTTTGGAAGATGAAAGGCTTAGGCACGGTAAAATGATTCTGGTCTTTATGATGCCAGACTGTCCAGCTTGCGATCTAGAAAACGAGTTCCTCAAAACTGTCATCAATAGTCGCCAAGATATTGAATTCTTTTACATCATCCCATTTGGGGGCAAAGATCAGATGCTAAGATTGGCCCAAAATAAATACGCGCTTGAGCCCTTTTATGATGTTGGATCCGATCTGAGCCGCGACTTGGAAATATATCAGGTGCCCATAAAGATCTTTGTCGAGAACGGGATTATAAAGAAAGTTTGGTTAAACGCCACTATTGATCAGCGGAAACAGACTGAATTCAAGGATTGGCTGAGGAGTGTGTAAGCGTATGGTATCTTTTAAGTGCGGCGCCTTAGTCGGCTTAGGCTCGATCCTCCTAGCAGTTCTTACAAATGCCCAATCGCCATCCCAAGAAAGTGCAATTTCGGATAAAGGCGGTGGCAAGAAAGGTGGGCAAACTGAAGTCAACGAAGATCGTCTGGCAGAAGCTCGTTTGCTCCTATTTTCATTGAGCAACGAGGCGCGCAGCTTTCGTGATCAAAAATTGCGCGCTCGCTCTCTGGCGAAAATTGCCGACGCTCTATGGGAAGTTGCAACCGAGCATGGAAGTATACTTTTTCGCGAGGCATGGAAAGCGGCAGAAGCTGCTGACCGCGAGAGCGAAGGCCCCCCTAGCCTTCGTGAAGAGGTCTTAAAACTAGTGGCCAAGCGCGATCGTCAACTCGCCGAGGAGTTTCTGCAGAAGCTAAAGACAGATCAACAAGAGACCCAAGCCCCCACCTCAGCCAATAACGGCGCGCCTCTGGAGCGAAACCTGTGGGAGCTTCCAGAAGCGTTGGAGAAAAGGTTAAGGCTGGCAGGAGACTTACTGCGTGCGGGTGATGTTGAAGGAGCCCTATATTTTGCCGATCCAGTACTCGGTAGCGTTACTGCATCGACTATTGACTTTCTCACTCTGCTGCGTGAGAAAAGTCCAACTGCCGCTGACCAGCGTTACGCCGCAATGTTAGCTAATACCAACCTCGACATGACAGCAGACGCGAATACGATTTCGCTGCTTTCAGCTTATATCTTCACGCCGCGGATGTACGTGATCTTCCACGCCGATGGTAGTCCCGAATACTCTTACATGCCCTCCGCTTCGCAAACGAGCGTTGGCCAACAATTACGCCTGGCTTTCTTTCAAACTGCCGCCAACGTTCTGTTGCGCCCCCAATCTCTACCGGGATCGGTCCGAAGTGGTTCGGGGATCGTTGGCAAGTATATGGTAGTCAAACGCCTGTTGCCACTGTTTGAGCGATATGCGCCGAAAGAGATCGCAACCGCGATACGCGGTCAGTTCGAATCGCTTGATACGCTTGTGAGCGACAATGCGCGTCGGAACGAGAACGAGTGGCTGCAAAAAGGGATCACCTCTGAGGACCAGGTGGTTGCGGACCAAGAATCATCCTTGATGGATCAGATCGAACGCGCCAAGACGTCAGATGAACGCGACGGTCTCTACTTCGATCTGGCTCTGCTCTCGCTCAACAAAGATGATCCGAAAGCCCGTGATTATGTGAGCAAGATTAGCGAAAGCGAGTTTCGCAACCAAGCGCAAGCTTGGGTTGACTGGAGCTTGGCCATCAGCGCTCTCAAGAAAGAGAAGGTTGAAACGGCTTTAGAGATAGTTCGCAACGGAGAACTAACCTATCTCCAAAGAGTGTGGATCTTGACTCAGTCGGCGAAACTGCTCGCCAAAGCTGATCGCGATAGGGCTTTGCGACTGCTCAACGATGCGACGACTGAGGCGCGTCGTATCGAGATCGGCACTCCCGAGCGACCTCGTGCGTTGCTGGCTATCGCCAATGCATTTACACCGATTGAACCACTGCGTGCGTGGGAAACCACAAGGGAAGCGATTAAAGCGGCGAATTCGACCGAAAACTTTACGGGCGAAGGTGGAATGATCATTCTAACATTGAGCCGCAAGAATCAGCTTTTGCGAAAGAAGTTTGAAAACATCCCCGATTTTGATGTGGAGGGGATCTTCGGCAAATTATCAGAGGTTGACCTAGAACAAGCGATTCAGCTAGCGGGCGAGTTCAAAGGCGAGGCACCTCGCGCGAATGCTCTCATCGCCATCGCCCGATCGGCGCTGGATGATAGGCGAATAGCTCCTTCTAAAACCAGATAGGCTGGGACTCGAGGTTCAACTTTTCAAGATCGAAACCGTAAAACCCACTGCTCAAATTTTGGTCTTGCGGTTGTAATTTCAGGGAGAAGTGGTTTCAAGATCGAAACCGTAAAGCCCACCGTTCAAATAGACCCCAATGCTCCATCTGGCACGTACACCAACCACGTTCGGGCTGAGACTTCAGGAGGTGTTAGCTACTACAGTTCGTATGATTTCTTCTACACTGATCCGGGAGATGGTGATGGAGATGGAGGTTGTGGTAGGCGTATCTGTCCCATCATCCAATGATTAATGCCGGATCGATCTTGCGCTTCATTTGAAGGGGTCTTCTCCAAATGAAGCGCAAGATTCTTCAATTAAAGCTGTCTATGCGAAGGCGGGATGTTTTTAAATCTGAGGCGCTCAGATCACAGAGCGACGCTCCTGCGTTCACATCGCTTCTGCTAGTTTTGTGCATTTTGGCGAATCCTTCGGCAATCGCCCAATCGGCGCGAGGCGGCGGAAGGATTTCGAGCACAGGCGGCAAGATCACGGACGTATCGAAACGAGCTACGCAGGAATGCACAGAATCTATCGCCATCTCTGGCGAGGGGACAACGGTTGAGGTGCGATTTCCAAGAGGATTCTCAACACAAGCTGAGATCATACTGCGTATGCTGGGCGACTCGGTCAAGGCCACGCACGAGATCTTGCGACCATTACATGTTAGAGGAGTACGTTATTACTTGTTGCCATCCGCCGGAGAGATGACCGATTACACCTATGCACTGCCGGCGACAGAAGGCTGGTATCAAACGCTTCAAGTTGTCAGTAGAGAGGACTCCAAGAATTTCGACTGCCATTCCTCTCCTTCCGCTTTGTGCCAGGAGATTTTCCTAACTACGCCTCATGAGCTGACGCACGAGTTAGTTGATCACTTGCTTGGTAAGGCAGCGACGCGCTGGTTCGATGAAGGGTTAGCAGAGTATGTGGCCTGGGGCGTTGCGAAAGATCGCGCGCCAGCTTTGCGGAAGAACTCGTTGTTTATGCCCGAAGTTTGTCTGCATTGCCCAGAGATTCGTCAAAAACTGAAGAGTTGGAAGGGTGAAGATAGCCTCTCCGGTTTGAAGAAGAAGGTTTCAAACACTCAAACGGCTTGGGAAATAGGTTCACTATACAGAGCTTCTTTCCAACTGGTCCGGCTAGTCGTTGAAAGGGCGCGCGCAAACGGGATCGAGGATCCCGTACAGAAACTTCTGCGCGCGATGATGGAGTTTCGCGCGCGGCGCAAACGTCCCGTCGATGGCGAAGAGCTGTTCGCGCTTATTCGAGAGACGTTGCAGGTAGATGTCGAACACCTTGGCGTGCTCAGCGCAGACGAACAGCGGCGCTTGATCGCGCAAGCGGAGGATGATCTCAACAAGAGAGATGATGTCGTCCTCTACCTCAATTCATTGCAGGCGCTCGCTTGCATAGACATGGACGTGAAGAGAAGTACGCTCGAAGGGCTTCTGCGCATCGCGTTCGATGAAAAGGGCGATCCGCTGGCCAAGCATCTTGCCGCCACAGCATTGGTCATTCGCTTCAAACAGCCTGAGCTTGAGGAAGCGCTGAAGCGATCACCGAAGATCGAGGGAGGAAAGATCAGTGTCACACCTGCTAAAGCGAAGGAATTTTTACGCGCACTCTCTTTTAGATCTCCCCGCGTGTAGCAAAAGTTTCATTTGCGCTGC
>CAKZOF010000424.1 GCA_937135995.1 uncultured Pyrinomonas sp. | reverse complement strand
GAGCGAGTCGTAGTGCGAGTTGGAACTCGTCTGCACCTGCTGGATGCCGCCAGCGACGTTCTTCTGCGTCGACAGGAACGGGCTCAACGGGATGACGAATTGGTTGCTCGCGCGAACATAAACGGGTTGATTGAGCGTCACCACCTGCAACAACTTCGTCCCCTTGGAACCGACGTAGCCGATTTCCAGCAGCAGATCGCGCGCGAACTCCCACTGCAGATTCAAGCTGTACTGCTGCACGTAAGGCGTCCTGATGTCGGGCGCGACATAGATGCCGCTGATCGGCGCGCCGAGCGGCGACGGCACGGTCGGCGTCAGCGGAAAAGCCCCCGGCAGAGGGGCGGGGAAGAACGGGTCCGCGAGCGGGCGGAAGATGGCCGTCGCCAGCGTCAGGTATGGGTAGTCGAGCAGTTGCGTGTTCGCATAGCGCGTCGAGAAGCGATCGTAATAGATGCCGTAGCCGCCGCGCAGCACGAGTCGTCCGCGCTGGTCCAGTTGATAGGCGAACCCGATGCGCGGCGCGAAATTGTTCCGGTCGCTGGGGGCAAGCGTCCGCTTAACGGTGGGCACGCCAGGCAACGGAGCGGTCGCGTTGGCGGCCTGCACAAAGCCGTTGGGCGGCGGGCCGACGCGAAACTGGTCCGGGAGGAAATTGACCAAACGCCCGCGCGTGTCATAGGGCAAGCCGAAGAAGTCGTAGCGCAAGCCGAGATTGAGCGTCAACCGTTCGTTGACCTTCCAATCGTCTTGGACGAAGGCGTAGAGGTCGTTGGTCCGCAACGCGCGGTCAAAAACGCCCGAGCCGATGATCGAGATCGATTGGCCGAGCAGGAAGTTCGCAAAGGTCGGAAAGATCAACTGCCCGCGCGAAAAAGCGTTGAAGTAGAAGTTGACCTGCGAGCGGCGGTATTCGCCCCCGACGCGCAAACGATGGCGACCCGCGACGAATGAAATCGTATCATGCAGCGTAAAAGCGTTGATGCGCGACGATTGATCGGCAAAGGGCGAAGAACCGAGCGTGAACAGGCCCGTGACGGTGATCGTCGGCATTCCGGGGAAGATGTTGCCGAGCGGGTTGTTGATGCCGAACTGGCGCGCCGTGAAAGGCTCATCCGGAACGGACGTGACGCGCAGACGGCTGAAGCCGAAGCGCGCTTGATTGACCGTGTTCGGGTTGATGACGTAGGTGTCCGTGAGCGAGATGAGCGTCTGGATGATGTCGAGTTGCCCGCCGAAGCCGGGAAGCTGCGTCGGCCCGTTGCCCAATCCGGCGAAGTTGTAGTTGGCTTGGTGCGTCGGGTTAGTCGCGAAGAAGTTCTTCGCCGAGAAGGTGTGCTTGGGGCTGAGGACAAGATCGAAGTTGGCGTTCACCTGATCCTCGCGAAAACGCGAGATGCTCGAAATCGGCGTCAGGCCCGAAGCGGTGGTCGGCGACGGGATCACATAACGGCCATCGGCGAACTTGGCCTGCAAGAGCGCGAGCGAGATTGGATTTATCGCCGCAGCCGGCACGCCGAAGGCCGCGGCCAGTCCGGCCGCCGTCCGGTTGTCGTCGCGCAGTGCGGCGGGGATCGTCGGGAACATCAGACTGTTGCTGAGCGATGCGCCGTTGCGTTCGCGCGTCCCCTGATAGGAACCGAAGAAGAAAAGCCGGTCACGCACGAGCCGCCCGCCGAGCGTTCCGCCAAACTGATTGCGCGTCAAAACGGGGCGCGGTTGCCCAGCCGCGTTTAAGAAGAAATCGTTGGCGTTGAGCGCGCGGTTGCGGAAGAAGTAGTAGAGGTTGCCGTGAAACTCGTTCCCACCCGAACGGGTCACCGCTTCGACATTGCCTCCAGCGTTGCGCCCCTGCGAGGCGTCGTACAGGCTCGTCTGCACGATGAACTCTTGGAGGCTGTCGGTGGCCGGAACGGCGATGTTCGGCGTCGAGTTGGTGCCAACGGAGTTGGCGTCGATGCCGTTGATGCGCACGTTGTTGCTCGTCGTCCGCTGCCCGTTGACGACGATGATCGCATCGCCCCGCCCGAGTTCGGTGTTGTTCGCCACGCCAGCGTAGGCGCCCGGCGAGAGCGCGAGCAGTTGCTGGAAGTTGCGCGTCGGGAGCGGAAGCTGCCGGATTGGCCGCTCGTCGATGACGCGCCCGATCTGCGATGATTCGCGCTGCACGAGCGGCGGGGCCGCGCTGACGGTCACCGTCTCGGGATTGAGCGCCGGTTCGAGCCGTACGTCGAGCGCCGTCGTCTCGGTGACGCGCACGACGACCGGCGCGATGACCACCGTTTTGAAGCCGCGCGCCGCAACTTCGATGCGGTAATCGCCCGGCGGCAGGAGTTGAAAGGCGAAGGCTCCGCTCGCATCCGTGCTGGTCTGGCGCGTGAAGGCGAGCGCGCTGCTCGTCAACGTGACGGTGGCACCGGCGACCGCCGCGCCGTTGACGTCCGTCACCGTGCCGCTCACGTTGCCCGTCGCCCCTTGCCCGTGCGCGAGCGCCGCCAGCAACGCGCCCCATAGGATCGTCCGCAAGGCTCGTCCGAGATCGCTCATCTTTTCTGCTCTCCTTTCTTTGACTGGAATGCGCTTCGAAAAACGAACGTTCGTTCTTCGTATTAATAAAAACGAACGTCTGTCTTAATAAAGACCAGAGATAAGGCCGATTTCAAGCGCGCCGTTTCAAGCTTTCGAAGCGCGCTTCGTTGTCCGCTTCCCCATCCGCTCCTCGCGTTCCAAGTGTCGTGGATGGAGCACGCCGCGCCGGAAGATCTCCGTCAGGTGCGCGATCACGCGCTCGTCGCTGAGACCGAAATGGCGGTCGCCGCCGAAGAGGCGTTCGACCAGAAAGTAGTTGAAGAACTGCATGTAGGCAGCGGTGAACCCGACCGCCGGATCGACTCCGTCGTAGAGCGCTCCGCTGCGTTTGAGCTGCTTGAACCGTTCGCCGAACCGCTGCCGCATGTTGCGCGCCAGATCGACGAACATCTTGCGGAAATGGCGGTTTTCGAACTCCAGCACGTCGATGTACATAAGCAACCAGTAGTCGGCATGGTCGGCGACCAACTCTTTGACGCGCCGTCCGAAGCGCGCTAGATCCTCTGCGTCGAACGGGTCGCCGATTTCGTCGAGCATGGCC
>CAKZOF010000423.1 GCA_937135995.1 uncultured Pyrinomonas sp. | reverse complement strand
ACAGCGCATCGCCGGGGTGATCGGCCTCGGCATCATGGGCGGGGCGATCGCCGGCCATCTCGCGGCCGCCGGCTGGCGCGTGCTCGGCTTCGACATCTCCGCCGAGGCGCGCGAGGCCGCGGCGGCGGCGGGATACGACGCCGAGGCCGCGGGAGGCGATGCCGACGCGCTGGTGGGGCTGATCCTCGGCAGGAATGTCCGCGGCCCCCTGCTCTTCGCCCGCGGCGCCGAGTCGCGCGGCGGCGCCGAAGTAAGCGCGCAGCCAATCGCGGCGCGTGTGGCCGTTCAACCCGTCGCGCGGAACGCCGAATTCGCCCATCACGAGCGGTTTGCCGACGGCCAACGCTGCCGCCATGCGGTTTGCGAGAAACGGCGGCAGATCCTCCGGCGCGCTCACGAAACTGTCCGCGTCGTCGCGCGGGTAGTGGTGCACGTCGCAGAAGTCGATGGTTGGAAGGCGGTGTTCGGCAATCCACTCGCGCCGTTCCCAAGATGTGCGGTAGCCCCACGTCCCCGGCGTCACGAGGTGAAAGGGATCGAGCGATTTGATGTAGGCGCTCATCTCAGCGACCCACGCCCGCCGCTCGGCCCAGCGGCCAGTGGGTGCCTGTGCTTCGTTGATCAGTTCGTAGCCGAAGATGGTTGGATCGTCGCGGTAGAGGACGCCGGTGATCGTGTTGCGGCGAAGCACGATGCGCGCGACGTGTTCGCGATACAAGCGGCGCGCCGTCGGGTCGGAATAGAAGGCCATGGCCCGCTCCGCGTCGATGCCGTAAGGCGCGCGTTCGTCCACAGCGTCGATGCCGGCCCAGCGCAGGTATTCGGTCACGCCTCCGGTGTCGCGCCACCAGTTAGTCAAGCAGAGCTGCACGCGCAACCCCAAGCGCCCGGCTTCGGCGATGACGCGATCGAGGTGGACGAAAGCTTCTTCGTTCCACTGGTCCGGCGCGCGACGAAACATGAGAGGAACGTCGTCGGCGCTCGATCTGATGCCACTTCCATCGCCTTCGCCGAAAGCCCAGACGCGCACCACGCGCGCGCCGCTCTCCGCTGCCGTGCGCAGCGTTTCGCTCATGCGCTCGCGTTCGCCTCTGCCGTAGATGACGGCGACGTTGGCCCCAACGAAGCGAAAGGGCTGCCCGTCGAGCACGAACTCTGTGCCACGAACGGCAACGAATCCGGCGCGCGGCGCGGTCGATCGCGTCGCGCGAAAGAAGATGGCTGCACCCGACAAGATCAGCAGCGCAGCCACAATCGCGCCGGCGCTGCGTACCGCCCTAGACATCGCTCGCGCGGACGAAGCCGATGATGGCGAAGATGGCGCCGAGGACGACGAAGACGTTGAAGAAAGCGCCGACGCTCAGCGTCAGGTTGGCATCTTTGCGCACCGCGCCGACGGCCAGCAACAACAAGTGAAGGTGAAACAGGATCATGCACACGGCGCTCAAGGCGAACCAACGGAACGAAGCGTGGACTCGCCGCGCACGCGAGAAGCCCAGAAAGGCGGCGATCGTCCAGCCGACGATGCCGCCCACCAACGAGGTGATCAACACCGGAGCGAAGAAAGAAGGGATCACATAAACTTCGGATTGCTGCCACAAAAACAGAGCCAAAGACATCCGTTCTTCTCCATCGCAAGATGAAACTACAACGCCCGGCTATGGTACGACTGAACCAGCCGGGCGCAAAGCTCTGATGAGAAAAAGACGGCGATCGTGATGGCGAAGCGAAGAGTCGCTCCCGCCATTCGGCGCAGGGCGCTCCCTTCGTCTCACCCAGACTCTCCGACGCGTCGGCGCTTGCCTATTGCGTGATGTGGATCTCTTCCTCTTTGTTGACGTGGCGCAAGAAGTACGCCAACGCGCAGATGCACGTAACGGCGATGGCTCCTATCGCTAGCCACAGGTGGTTAGTGCCGCCTTGCCAATCAACCTGCCCTGTGTCTGGATTGCGATAGGTGGCGAAGAGGTAGAACTGCCTGATGCCAACTGCCAGCATGATCAACCCTACGACCCAACAGAGGATGTCTATGGTTTTGCCGCTCATATGGACCTCCGGCGTTCGTTTCAACGATCGAAATGAAAAGCATGATGACTCGGTCGCACGGGACGTTCGCAAGCCGTGTCGGGGGCGTCGGTTGACCTTTGCGCGAGTATCATGTTAACTCCGCTCAGAACGGGAAGCAAGAGCTTTTTCGCGCGCCGTCCGGCGGCTTTTTCCGATACCCGATCCAGCGGATGGAACCGAGACGATCTTCTTTAGTGATAAGATTCTCGCTCGTTAACTGATCGCAGACGGAGACGAGACGGCAGTTCGTTTCGTTGGGCGACAAACTAGACGACGACGAGCAACCCACCGGGCCCAAATATCGCGAATGAAACGTGCGCCGACGCACAAGCCCCGCTAGGGAACACTTGGGTCAACAGATCCTGAAGATGCTCAGCCAAGGTTCACCGAAGAAGTGCGGTCTGCTCACAGAAGAAGTCGCCGCAAGTCTCCTTCGCGCCGCGTGACCGCCTGCCGATCCAAGTATTCGAGCAAAGGGATGGCGTACTTGCGCGAGACGCCGGCTAGCTCCTTGAAGGCCGGAACGCTGATCGTTGGCCCGCAGCGTTGTTTATGGACTTGCAAGCGCGCGAGCAGGTCGCACACGGCGTCGCGGTGCACGATCAACCCATCGTTCAACTGCACCAAAACGCCAGCGTCGAGAAGAAGCTTGACCAAGCGACGCGCCCTCTGCTCCTGCGCGCGCTCCACGACCCGGGCACGCCCGAGAGCGTCATCCACAGTCAGCGCTTCCAGCCCTGCGCGGCGAAATATCGCTTCCAGCTCGTCCCTGAACGCGGCTTCTTCCGCAGAAAGCTCTATGCGGTGCGTCGCGGCGCGGATCAACTCTTTTTCTCCAACGAGGCGCCCGGCGCGTTCAGCTTCAGCGAGTGCCGCGCGAAAGACTTCAGAAGGGGAGCGCGCCATGACCTTTTCGCGCAACTCTTCGCGCGCGAGACCGCGGGCCAGCGGCTCGCGCCGATGGAAATCTTCAACCGCTAAGATCAATCGTTCCGCAAGCAAGTTCAACTGGTAGCGCGAGAGGAACAGATCTTCGGCAACGACCACGTCCTGACGCGTG
>CAKZOF010000422.1 GCA_937135995.1 uncultured Pyrinomonas sp. | reverse complement strand
GCGCATCATCGAAGCGCAAAATCGCAACAAGCGCATCTGTCAGATCGGCAGCCAGCGCGTCTCTTCGATCATCTACCGCAAGGCCAAGGAACTGATTGCGCAGGGAGCGATCGGCACCATCACGCTCATCGAAGCCTACTGGAACCGCAACACGCCTATCGGCGCATGGCAATACACGATTCCGCCCGACGCTTCGCCACAAAACATCGACTGGGAGCGCTTTTTGGGCAAAGCACCGAGGCGTCCGTTCGAACCGATTCGCCTGTTCCGTTGGCGCAATTACCGCGACTACGGGACCGGCATTCCGGGTGACCTTTTCGTCCACCTCTTCAGCGGCATTCACTATGTGCTCAACAGCCTTGGACCGGAACGCATTCTCGCCACTGGCGGGTTGCGCTACTGGAAAGATGGCCGCGACGTGCCGGACGTGATGCTCGGCATCTACGACTACCCGAAGACCAACGCGCACGAAGCCTTCAATCTCAACCTCAAGGTGAACTTCATGGACGGTGGAGGCGGTGAAGAAGGGTTCAGATTCGTCGGCAGCGAAGGGACGCTGACCATCGGCGGCAATAACGTGACACTCGCTCGTTCGCCCAAGCTGCGCGAACCCGGCTACACCATCGACACCTTCCCGCAAGCGGTGCAAGAAAAGTTCTTGAAGGAGTATCGCGCCAAGTATCCGGAATCTCTATCCCAAGAGATCAGCGCGCGCAGCACGGAAGTGTACGCAGCACCGCAAGGTTACAGCGACCATTTCGATCACCACAAGAACTTCTTCGCCGCGGTGCGGTCCCGCCAACCCATCATCGAAGACGCGGTCTTCGGTTTTCGCGCGGCCGGTCCAGCCGTCTTGTCGAACACGGCCCATTTCGAACGGCGCATATACTTGTGGGATCCGGAGAAGATGGAGGCGAGACCAGCTTGATCACGCACAGAAAAATCTGCACAAGATGAAGAAGAGGGGGAGCAGAAAAGCTCCCCCCTCTCGTTTCTAGTTCTCCTGAGCCTGACCGTCTAGAAAATTCGCAAGGTGCGCTCGACCGAACTTTTACGGCAACCGTCGGACGCGAATGTTACGGAAGCGGACCTCTTCGCCGTGATGTTGAAGCACGATGTGGCCCTCGGTCTGCTTGGCGAAATTGGGCATATCCTTGAACTTGCTCTCGGCGATCAGCTTCTGCAACTCGGGGCTACCGAGTTGATACTCGACGATCTTTTTACCGTTCAGCCAGTGCTCGACATGCCCATCTTTGACGACGAGACGCGCCTTGTTGTACTGCCCGGCGGGTTTGACCACCTTATCCGGCGACGGAGCGATCAATCCGTAGAGCGCTCCCGCCGAAGTCTTGGGATTCCGCCCATCGCGGTGGCGCTCGTCATCGAGCACCTGCATTTCCGGACCGGTGCGCCACGCATCCGGCTCCGTTTCAGAAACGAGATAGATGATGCCGGAGTTTCCTCCAGGCGCGACGTTCCACTCGCATTCGAACTCGAAGTTCTTGAACTTCTCCTTGGTGATCAGATCGACGCGATCCCCGCCGACGATGGTTTTCAAGGCGCCGTCCTCGATGGTCCACCCACCGGTGGGGAAAGAGTCGCGGCGATACCCGCGCCAAGCGTCGGTCGATTTGCCGTCGAACAGGACGATCCAACCGCTTCCGCGACCGCGCCCCTCGCTGCGGCGCTTCTTCTGCGCGTAGCCGTGCGCTTCGACCGAGCAAAGGATGAAAACGGCAGTCAACAGCAATCCAATTCCTCTTCTCATTTTCCCCTCTCTGTCTCGAAGATCGATTCGATGATGGACCGCGACGAAGCTCATGCGCCGCCGGCGGCGCGCGCTTCTTCTCGCGCCAGAGCCGTTTCGCCCGCGGCCAAGCGCCGCCGCTCGCGCAAAGCGAGCAAAACGTGGAGCACGGCCATGGTGATCGCCGCAGCGACGACGACGAACAACCCGGCGCGCAGATTGCCCGTTCCCTCGCCGAGCGCATCGGAGACGTAGCCGACGGCGGGCGGGATCAGCAGCAGGCCGGCAAAACCGACGCCCATGACCCAACTCATCGCTGTGCCGGCGATGCGCGGCGCGATCATGGAAGCCAATCCGACCGACGTCGGAAAGATCGGCCCCATGCCGAAGCCAGCGAGGATCAAACCCACACGCACCATCGCGGGTGTGCTCGCCGTGAAGGCGATGATCAGCGCAACCGAAGTGAAGATGCTGGCGGCGGCGATCAGCCAGAAGCTATTGACGCGCAGCACGCCGAGCAAAAAACTCGACACCAAACGTCCGAAGAGCAGCGCGAACGCAAAGAACGACAGCGTTCGCAGCGCATAGGTGGCAACCGCCACGCCCTCGCGGCTCTGCTCGAAGAAGCGCGTCTGCTCTTCGGGCGAACCTTGCGCGATGATTCGTAAGCTCTCCGCGTTCAAGCCGGAATTGGCGAGGATCTGACCATCGCGCTGCATGAAGGTGACGACCCACTTGCCGACCGCTACTTCGGCACCGACGTACATGAAAAGCGCGATGGCCAGCAACCAGAAGCTTCCGTTGCTGAGCAGCGAACGTACGTCTCCGGCCGCCGATCCGCTCTCGTGCCCGATGGTCGGGTAGCGCGGGAAGCTAGCCGCAACGAGCAGCAGCACGGTCAAACCGGCCAGCGTCCAGAAGACCATCTGCACGCCGCCTTGTTGCTGGATGCGCTGGACCACCAGCGGCAACGCCGCCAATCCTAGCCCGAAACAGATGTCGAGCAGATTGAGCGCGGCATTGCGCCACGACTCGGCGACGTCGGCCACCAGCGCGTGGCCCGCGGCGACGATGGCGTTGGCTCCCATGCCGAGCACGAGCGAGCAGAGGAAGATGGGTAACAAAGCCGCTTCCGGCTTGACGCGCGTGACGACGAGCGCGAACCCAACCATCGATAGCAACACCAAAACGGAGCCGAGCGCGAGCGCGATCTTGCGCCCGAGCCGG
>CAKZOF010000421.1 GCA_937135995.1 uncultured Pyrinomonas sp. | reverse complement strand
GAATACGTCTTCGGATACCAGCGGCTGGCCGTGGATGCGTTGCGCGTCGTCTTCTACAGAGCGACCGATGGTGGACAGATCGGGGCGGTCAGGGCCACCGTCGAAAACAGGCGCGGCGCGATCTACTCTTTCTACATCGAACCGCCAATCGGCGGGCGCGGCAAGATCAAGATCGGTCGCTTCGGGTTCGATTACAGTTTGGCGGACTAGAGAAGATGAATCGATTCACCGACGGACTTCGATTGCCGTCGGAAGACGAAGCCATTCGCGCCTACCAAGATTCTATGGTGCTGCAGCGGTGGCGGATGATTGGCACCGGTGACTGTCGCGCCCGGTAAGATGCTTTTGCAGAAGAGGGCGAAGAAGTTGAAAGACTTTTCCGCTCGAAGAGTTGCGGCAGCTTACTGAAGCGCTGAAGCAGAAGAGGGCGAAGAAGTCGAAAGACTTTCCGCCCTCGTTCAAACGCAAAGGTTCACGATTCACGATTATCGTGCGCGGCGCTCGACCAGCGACGCGCGCGCTTCTTACTTGATCACGCCCGAGTGCCCGCGGATCTCTCCCATCGGCTCGAAGCGCCCGCCTAAGTGTTTGGCGAGAAACTCTTCGGCTTTGGCGTAAAAGTGCAAGCGGTTCTCGGGGCGCGCAAAACCATGCCCTTCGTCCGTGTAGACGATGTACTCGACCGGGATGTTGGCCTTGCGCAAAGCCTCGACGATCTGATCGCTCTCGGCCTGTTTGACGCGCGGGTCGTTGGCCCCTTGGCCGATCAGCAGCGGCTTCTTGATTTGGCTGGCGCGAAACAGCGGCGAGCGCGACTTCAAAAACTCTTCGTCGCTGCCCATGCGTTTGGTGAAAGTGGCTTTGATCGGCGCCCAGTAGGGTGGAATCGATTGGAGCAGCGTGACGAGGTTCGACGGGCCGACGATGTCAACTCCGGCGGCGAATTCATCCGGGGTGAAAGCGAGCCCAACGAGCGTCGCATAACCACCGTAGCTGCCGCCCATGATGGCGACGCGTTTGGGATCGGCGATGCCTTGCTTGACAGCCCAGTTCTTGCCGTCGATCAGGTCGTCGTGCATCTTGCCAGCCCATTCGCGATCGCCGGCGTTCAAATAGGCTTTGCCGTAGCCAGTCGAGCCACGGAAATTCACTTGCAGCACGGCGTAGCCACGGTTAGCGAGCCACTGAACCATCGGGTTATAGCCCCACGTGTCGCGCGACCACGGACCACCGTGAACGAGAAGCACCATCGGCAAGTTTCGCGGTTGGACACCGACGGGCAGGGTCAGGTAACCGTAGATCGTCATTCCATCGCGTGCTTTGAACGAGATGGGCTGCATCTTGGCGAGTTTGTATTTTTCCAGTTTAGAGTTGTTGCTAAAAAGCGGTTGCGCGCGGCGCGTTCTGCGGTCGTAGGTGTACCAGTAAATTGGCCCGTCATCCACGACGTAGGTGACGATCCACGTCCGGTCATCGAGGTCGCGGCTGCTGATCGAGATGTCGCCATCGCGTACCTTGCGCAGCGCCGCGAAATCGGGTTCGACCGCCCGGTCGATGATCTGCCACTCAGTGCGCGCGCGCACGAAACTGACGGCTTCCAGCGTACGTTTGCGCGGGTGGACCAGAATGCCGCTGACATCATACTGCGGATCTTCGGCGATGACGCGCTGTTGACCGCTGGCAAGATCGACCTCGAGCAGCCGCGCTGCGTTCGCGTTCACGCTCGAAATCAACCAGACGCTTTTGTTGTCGCGTGTGAAGCCGGCGATGCCGCCAAAAGACTCGTCCGGCCCCCACTTGAGAAAAGTGCGCCACGGTGATCGCTCGTCATCGCGAATGCGGATCTCGGTGCTGCCATCGGGCAGGAGCACCTCTGCCGCACGCACGCGCAGTTCGTTGTCCGCCACCCAATCGGCTACATCGCCCGGATTCTGCGTGTCGAGTTCGAGCTTGCCGGTTTTCAGATCGACACGGTAAACGTCGTGCAGGCGCGGGTCGCGGTTGTTGAGCGCCACCAGTATGCGGTCCGGGATGTCCGGATCGACGGCGACGATGCGCGCTTGCACGCGCTCGAACGGCGTCAGGTCGCGCGTCTGTTTGGTCTCCACAGAGGTTTGATAAACGCGCCAGTTCTCGTCGCCGTTCTGGTCTTGCAAGTAGATGATGTGGCGGCTGTCCGGTTGCCAGAAGTAGATGCGTATGCCGCGTTTGCGATCGTCCGTGACGACGCGATCATCCTGCTGGCCAACGGTGCGTATCCACACGTTGAGCACGCCGTTGTGCGGCGCCAGATAGGCGAGCAGCTGGCCTTTTTTCACCTGCTGGCCCAGGCGCGGAAAGGCGCCGGCCGGCTGCACCTGTCCCGCCGCCGCGGCGGTGAGCAGCGCCTCGCCATCGGGACGGGCGCGCAGCACGCCGGTCGCATCGACCGCCGTGCGGATCGGGCGCTTGACGGCTTCCGCCGTGGCGAAGTCGACCTTCCACTGCTGCTCCTTGGTGAAGACGATGCCTTCGTCCTCATGCGGTGCCGCGGCGGCGTCGGCCGCCTTGCGGTCCGGGTAGACGGTGAACGGGCCGAGCGCGTGCGTCACGCTGAATTCGGGCGTGACCACCTCGATGAGGAGCTCGCGTTCCCCCGCATGTTTCGGCATGACCTCGGGACGGAAGATGCCGGGCTGGCTCGCGTTGTCGACACTGAACACTTCGTCCGGCCAGCCGCCGCCAGCCAGACGCACCGTGACCTTGCCTGAAGCGAGCGCCCTGAAATCGGGCAGCGTGGTGAGATGCGCGGCGAAGGTGGCGGTCTCGCCCGCCACCAGAGGGGGGAACTCGACGAAGAGTTCGGTGTGGTCGGTGAAATGGGTGAGTTTCTCTCCGCCGGGGGCATGCGCAGGTGCGGCCTCGGCGGCGGCCTGGGGGGCAGCGGTTTCAAGCGGCTCGTCACCGCAGGCGGCGAGCGTCAGCTGGCCGATG
>CAKZOF010000420.1 GCA_937135995.1 uncultured Pyrinomonas sp. | reverse complement strand
CGCGCAAGAAGCGACGGGCGCCGGTGGCAAACGTCGCGATGACCAACTTCGAGTTCAAACCCAAAGAACTGCGCGTCAAAGCGGGCACCACGGTCGTTTGGACCGACGAAGAAGGGACACACCAAGTCACCTCGGACGATGGACGGAGCTTTTCGTCGCCGACGTTGAACCCCGGACAGACGTTTCGCCATCGCTTCACTAAAACGGGGCGCTACCCCTACTATTGCTCTTTTCACGGCGGCAAAGGCGGCAGCGGCATGTCCGGTGTCATCATCGTCGAAAGATGAGTTTTTCCGTTGCCCGCCGCGGTCGCCGCATCCGCTACAGACCGGTCATCATCGCCGAAAGACGAGTTTTGCCCCTCCAAGATGAGAGCTTGGGCGTTTGTGCGCCCAATACCTAGCGTCATCATCGTTGAAAGTCGAGTTTTGTCTGTCACCTCGCAAGCTCTAATTCATTGTCCACTTTATCTAAAGAGTGACCTCCGCCCATTACACTGCAGGGTACTTACACGGAGCGACGAACTTGGTCCCCAGTATCGGTCCGCGCGGTCTGCGGGCAGGGGCGTGACGCGCGCGCCCGGTCCAACTCTAGGACTCGCGTCGGGGACATAACACCACCAAAACACCACCAGACCGCCTTTCATCCCACCCGCGAAAGGGTGGGCCGCTCTCGGCGGTAGATCGTAAGAGAGCGTTTCGGTCGCCGAACCCCATTAGCCTTTTTGCGCGAGGTGAAACGGCAAGGCTGGCTGCTCATCTATCACGCGACTTCATACAAACTCAGTCCAGCGCGCATCGCCCTGCCGGGGGAACCAACAACGCTGTCCCTTCTCCCATGAGACTGCCTCTCAGTTTGAGCGGAGACGATATGTCGCAGGGGAAACCGAGCTGAACTAGTCTCGGTGTTGTTTTCGGCCCGAAGTTCGATTATGCTGAACTTCGCTTTCGGGCGCACCCTCTTTAAATTCAAGCGCCGAAAGAATTCGCACTGCGCATTCTTCAGGACAGGAGCGTTGAGAAGATGTTTTGCCCTACGAACCTCCCATCGGCTCTGACTGCACTCACACTGTTGCTTGCGCTGTTCACGCCTTGTGTCGCCATTCAAGCACATAAGTCGACTCCGCAAACCCGATCTTCCACCGAAGCCCCTCGCCGCGACAGCAAGACGCGGGCAGCAGCGGGACAAAACAAGAGACCGGGCGCTGCGGGTGCGCCCCCAACAGGTGAAGCCAATGAGTTTCAGGCTTCGCTGTTGGAGGAACGCGCGCTGATCCTATTAGATCAAGTTCTCGCTTCGCTCAAAGAATTAGACAAAGCTGAACCGCGCATTCGCGCGCAGGCACAGATCGCCGATCTACTTTGGAAGCACGATGCGCCCCGCGCGCGCCGCTTGCTGGAACAGGCTTTTCGCGCCGCTGGCGACCTCAAAGATGAGCGCCCGCCGTCGCCTTCGGGCGACAGACGCTCGCCGCTGCCGCCGGCTCCGTCATCGAGAATCGTCTTGCAGGGCGAGATTTTGCGCGTCGCCATCAAACACGACGCCAAGCTGGCCGAACAACTGGTGAGAACGATTGTGGAAGATGCCGGTCGACCGGAAGAGAGGAGTGCCAAGGATGTGGCGCCGGATGGCATGGACCGCCTTTTCAACCGTTCGCTCATCCTCTTGCAAATGGCGATGACCATCATGGAGAGCGATCACGTGCTGGCGGCGCGGCTTGCCCGGCAGAGCCTCGATACAGGCATCAACCCGCTCCTCCCGAGCGTCCTTCTCATGCTCAAGACGCACGACCGGGCGCGCGCCGACGAGATCTACCGTGCGGCGCTGCAAAAATTGCAGCAGCAACCCGTGGAAGAAGCGTTGATGTCGCTCCATGTTTACGCGATGCCCAGTGGAGTCTTCACGCTACTGCCATTGAACTTGGACGCCAAGGAGAGAGAGGCGTTGAGCGACGATCCAGAACTCGCACGCGAATACCTCGAGGTCGCTTTCACCAAGCTCACGGAATGCGCCGAGTCGCTGCGCGCCGGTGCGGAACAGGGGACACACAAAGAGTTCTTCTGCTTCACAGCGGCGCAGATGCTTCTGCCAGCGTACGACCGTTATCTGCCGGACAAGAGCGCGATGATGCGCGCCGTGCGCGACGAACTGCAGCGACGAATCGGCGACGGCACCGATCTATTCAATCCCTTCGCCGAAGAGGAACCGGCGCAAGAGTTCCTCTCCCGCGCGGAGAACGAAAAGGAAGAATTCAAGCGCGACACGCTCTACGTTCGCGCCGTGCAGAAGCTGCTCGGAGAGCGAAGGTTCGACGAAGCCATCGCGGCGGCGGACAAGATCAAGGATGAGGGATTCAAGTCCCTCATCGCCGACGCGGCGCGCATGCAAGCGGCTTTTTTGCACATGAGCGAAGGCGATTTTGACACGGCGATCCGTTACGCTCGCGCCATCTCCACAGTTGAGGAGCAGGCCAGCATCTTCGCGAGCATGCCGCAGAAAGCCCTTGATCGCAATGATCTAGCGCGCGCGACCGAACTCGTCGAGGAAGCGCGAAAGCTCATCGAACGGAGCCAAGACAGCCCCTACAAAATGCGCGCGCTCGTCGTCACGGCGGGCGTCATGGCGCGGTTCGATTCGCTGCGCGCATTCGAGTTGATGCGGCGCGGCGTGGAACTGGCGAACTGGCTGGACGAAAAGGGTCAATCTTCCAGCGATCCTTTTTCAACGGTCTTTATCGCTTTCTTGCCGGAAAATCCTTTGAGCGTCGAAATGCCTTTCCGACTTCTTGCGCGCGCCGACTTCGAACGAGCGCTCGAACTCGCGCGTGGATTCAAGAGTTCCGAACGACGGATCATGGCGCAGATCGCCGTTGCGCGCAGCTCTCTTTCCGAAGAGGCCAAGAAAAAGTCGAAGGAATAACTTTTCGACAAACAGGCACTCGACGCACAATCTCTGGGGGCGCCGCCGCTCGGCAGCACGAGACCAAGCAAGATGCGTCCTGCCTCTTCGAGAACGCACGCTCCTAGGAGATCAGGCGAAGAAGTTCCGCGAGGCGTCCGCGCGAAGCGAGAAGAACGATGCCATCCAGCAAGAAGAGAGCTGCACCTTGCACTGCCACGCCCGCGCCGTGCCCGCGCCACGCGGCGGCATGGCGCACGCCGTTTTTACCCGCAGCGAACAACGCAAGACCGACGGCGATGTAGGCGACGTTCAAGCCCGTGTTGAGAAGCAAGATGTCGTGCCAGTTCCTTTTCCGCGCGGAAGACCTCTGTCCACAGCGGCGGCGGAAGCTGTTTCGCGGAAGATAGACCGACAACGGCGATCAGCAGATCGATCGTTCCCCACGCAGCGGTTTGCGCGGCGAAACCACGCAAAAACTGACCTCGCTTCAGGAGCAAGAGCGCCGCGCCGGCGATCAAGCTCGTTCCTCCCCATACAGCTAGCCGCCACAAGTGGCGCCATTCGTCTTCAAACCTGCCCTGCGCCAACTTGATCAGGGAGCGTTGCTCGAATACGTCGG
>CAKZOF010000419.1 GCA_937135995.1 uncultured Pyrinomonas sp. | reverse complement strand
ACCCGTAGGAGGGCGAACTTTTCGCGCTCCTTGCCGGCGAACACAGGAGCGTTGTCGGCGAAGGGTCTGGGTCTATAATCCGGAGGCAAAACGAACGAGTGGTGCGCGATAGACGCGGTTGCGGTTGCCTGCTGCTGTTTTTGGCCATCGTTCTCGGTGGGGCAGCGCTCATCTTCTACTACCTGATCTGGCCGAGGTGGCGCGAGAAACCGCCTCCGCCATCTGGCGGTGAACTGCACGTTCACGTCCTCGACGTCGGGCAGGGAGATTCCATTCTCATCATCTCGCCGGAAGGCAAAGTGGCGCTGATTGATGCTGGTGATACGGGCAACGGCGACCACATCGTCCAAGCGATGCGTCGGGCGGGCGCACAGCAGATAGACCTTTTCATCGCATCGCACGCGCACGCCGATCACATCGGCGCGGCGGACGAAGTCTTCAATCGTTTTCCCGTCAAGAACGTCCTCGACACGGGACTCTCGCCACCAGCGAGGTCGGCTTCGGACGACAACAACCGTGAGCGCGGCGGCGCGCGCACCACGCGCACGCGCGGCGAGGTCGTCTTGCCGACGACCAAGGCATATCGCGATTTTCTCGCCGCGGTGGAAAGAAGCGGTGCTGAATATATCAAAGCCGAACCGGGCCAGCGGTTCGATCTCGGCGGCGGCGCGGTGATCACGGTGCTTGCGCCGACCGAGCCGCTCTTTACGACGGAGCAACTGCGCGCTGGCGGTTCGGCCGTGAACGCCAATTCCATCGTCGCGCGGCTCGATTACGGCGATTTTTCCATGCTTCTGATGGGCGATGCCGAAGCACAGACGGAAGAGCGTTTAATCGAGCGCGGGGCTAATTTGCGCGCGCGCGTGCTCAAGGTCGGCCATCACGGCTCGCGCTACGCGACGTCGGAACGTTTCCTGCGCGCCGTCCGTCCGGAAGTGGCCGTCATCTCGTGCGGGTACGACAATCGCTACGGTCATCCGAGCCAGGAGGTGCTCGACCGATTGCGTGCGGCGGGCGTGCGCGTCTATCGCACGGATCTTCAAGGCGAAATCACGATCACAACGCGCGGCGGGCGCGACTTCGACGTCAAGACCGAACGACAGGCGAGCGAAGATGTGTGGGTCGGGCGGCGTCCCGTGCGCGACGATTCGGACCGCTCCGGGTTCGTCGCCTACGGTGAATTCGGCGAGCCGCGCCGGAAAAAGCGCGCCGCCGGCGATGGCCGTTGAGCGGATCGCTGCTCTCCGCTTCCGCAAGGTTCCGCGGCGAAAATCGAAAGGAGGCAAACGTTTCTCCGACGTGTCATGGCAGACGAAGTGAAGAACCAACGCGAAGTGACGGTTCATGCCGTTGTCGATCGCATCGAAGATGGCGATTGGGCCGTGTTGCTCTTGGGCGATGATGAACGCGGGCGCGCCGATTTCCCGCGCGCCTATCTTCCGGCCGAGACGCGCGAAGGCACGCACTTGCGCCTCCGTATCGAGATAGATGAAGAGTCGCAGCGCCGCGCCGAAGAAGAGACGCGTCAACTGCTCGAACGCTTGCAACAGCGTAGTCGGAGCAAGGGAAAGAAAGACTTCAAGTTGTGAATCGCAGCCGCGATCACGGCGGATGAGATGAATCGATCGATCACCTACAGCGAGGCCGGAGTTTCCATCGACGCTGCCGACCGCGCCAAGGAGCGGATCAAAGCTCTAGCACGCGCGACCTTCAACGAGCGCGTGTTGACCGAGATCGGAAGCTTCGGCGGCATGTTCGACGCGCGCTTTCCCGCGATGCGCGCGCCCGTGCTGGTTGCTTCTGCCGATGGCGTCGGCACGAAATTGAAGATCGCTTTTCTCACCGGCATTCACCACGGCGTCGGACGCGATCTGGTGAACCATTGCGTCAACGACATCCTCGTGCAAGGCGCGCGCCCGCTCTTCTTCCTCGATTACATCGCGACCGGAAAACTCGCGCCGGACGTCGTGGCGCAGATCGTTGAGGGCGTCGCGCTCGGCTGCCGCGAGAACGGCTGCGCGCTCATCGGCGGCGAAACGGCCGAGATGCCTAGCTTCTATGCCGATGGCGAGTACGATCTCGCCGGTTTCATCGTCGGAGTAGTCGACCGCGACGAGATCATCGACGGGCGGCGGATCGCGCCGGGCGATGCGGTGCTCGCGCTGCCATCCACGGGGTTGCATACGAACGGTTACTCGCTTGCGCGCAAGATCTTCTTCGATGTCGCCGGTTGGCGACACGACACTTTTGTCGAAGAGTTGAAGATGACCGTTGGCGAAGCGCTCTTGATGCCGCACACAAGCTACCTGCGCGCGCTCGAAGGATTACTCGATCAGCGCTTGATCAAAGGGCTTGCGCATATCACAGGCGGCGGGTTGCCGGGCAACGTGCCGCGCATTCTTCCCGCCGGCACGAGCGTGCGGATCACGCGCGGCACATGGCCCGTGCCCGCGATCTTCAGTCTCATGCAACGCTTGGGCAACGTCGCTGATGACGAAATGTTCCGCACGTTCAACATGGGCATTGGTATGATCGTCATTGTCGCTCCGGAGGATGAACCGAAGGTTCGTGCGCACGTCGAAACTTGCGGCCAGCAGTGTTTCACCGTCGGGCGGGTCGTCAGCGGCGAACGGGCCGTGATCATCG
This sequence comes from uncultured Pyrinomonas sp., assembly GCA_937135995.1. Classification (GTDB taxonomy): domain Bacteria; phylum Acidobacteriota; class Blastocatellia; order Pyrinomonadales; family Pyrinomonadaceae; genus Pyrinomonas. The sequence goes on along the minus strand of CAKZOF010000419.1, from coordinate 5,190 downwards.
AGTAATGGTTTCCCGCATCGCGGGTTCAGCGCGTGCACAGTCATTCGATCCAATCTCTCGAAACAGAGATTGATCGTTGATCATCAGATGATGTCGGACGAAGCGAATGAAACCAATCGCCTCGCCGTGTTGATTTCAGGGCGCGGCTCGAACATGCTGGCGCTGGCGCGTGCCGTGCGCGAAGGCGCGATCCCGAACGCGCAGATCGCCGTCGTCGTCAGCGACCGGGCCAGCGCGCCAGGGCTGAAACTAGCCGCCGAGCAGGGGATCGCAACGCTCGTCGTCGAGCGGCGTGGGCGCGCGCGCGAAGAACACGAGCGCGAGATCATCGCTGCGTTGCGCGCGCGGCGCGTGGATCTAGTTTGTCTTGCCGGTTACATGCGTCTTCTTTCGCCGGTCTTCGTCGAAGCTTATCGCTGGCGCACGCTCAACATCCATCCGAGCCTGTTGCCCGCTTTCCCCGGACTCGACGCGCAGCGTCAGGCGCTCGAACACGGCGTGAAGTGGACCGGTTGCACCGTTCACTTCGTTGATGAGACGCTCGATGGCGGTCCGATCATCGAGCAGCGCGTCGTTCCCGTGCTCGACAGTGATACGGTGGAAACGCTTGCGGCGCGCATCCTCGCCGAAGAACACAAAGCCTATCCAGCCGCCGTCGCGCGCGTTCTGCGCGGTGACTTCCAAGTGATCGGAAGAAGAGTGGTCGCAAAGTCTCGATGAACGCCGACGGGTTGCTTCGTTGGCGCGCGTCCGACTCCCCGAAGTTTGCCCTCGCAGAGATCGCTTCCCCTGCCATCGCCGTTCTCGATGGACGGCTCGCTCTCGCCGCTCGTGCCTGAAAGCGAGTTCAGCGGGCCGCTTGAGCTGGAAGGATCGGAGGTCTTCCAGTTCAGAGGTGTTTGAGCGAGAAAGAGACGATCTTCCAGCCGTCGAGATATTTCCACGGGCGCTCGCCGCTCGTATAATGGCCGCACGGGAGCCACGTTACATCGAGATTGAGTCCGTGGCGGCGCGCTTCGTCGATCATCTGTCGCGACAGATCGGGCGGAAAGGTCAGATCGTAGCGCGCGGCGATGAAGCGAAAAGGGCGCCGGTCTCGCTTGCGCGCGAGCCGCGCGGCGTAGGGGAGCGGGCTGATGGGAAGCCAGTAGGCGCGAAGCTCTTCGAGCGAGACTCCGTCGGCGAATCCAGCGCGCACGTGCGCCGTCGAGATGCCGCGCCAGACGACATCTGCAAAATAGCTCGAAACGTGGTTGAAGACGCCCGTGTTGATGCGCTCGTCGTGCACGAAGGCGAGAAACGCCGTGCAGGAGCCGACGCTCGAGCCGACGATGCCGATGCGGTCGAAACGCGCGTGTTCGCTGAGCCAGCGGACGGCTGCGCGCGTGTCCACCACCGCCTGACGCATCGAAAGAAGCGTCCGCCCGATGTTGGAACTGACAAGGTAGTCGGCGCGTTCCATCCACCGTGGGCGGCGCTCTTCGTGGTAGGGCAGAGTGAGCTGCAAGGCGGCGATGCCGAAACGATTGAACAAGCGGCAGAGTTCGACGTGGCTGCCCTCGTCGGCGTTCCACTGCGGGAGCACGAGAACAGCGCGCTTCGGGCCGTTCGGTCGCCTCCTCTGTGGCGCGAAGAAGCGCGCCCGCGCGGTGTTGTTTTCGCTTTCGGGAGTGGTGATGGCGCTGGTCCAAACGAGCCGTTCGCCGTCGAAGCGAAAATCGTCGATCGGCGCGAGCGCGAAGAAACGTTCGCTCTGCTGAAACGCTTCGCGGGCGAAAGCGCACAAGAAGGAGCGCGGGTCGGCCCCATTCACCTCGCCAGCGACGAGCGACGTCCCCCAGTCGAATGGCAGCAGGCGGCGGTTCGTGTCGCGCTGGGCCAGTCGTCGTTCGCGGTGGTGGATCAAGCGTGCGAAGAGTTCGACCATCTTTGAAGTCGAACAATGTACGCGGGCGGCGCAGCGAGATCAAGCGCGAAAACCACCGCGACGCCGGAGTTGCGCGGAAAGCAAAGGGCGCAAGAGGTTCGTTCTCTTGCGCCCTTGCGACGGAGGATGCGCCTGTAGGTCAGAAGCTGCTGACATTGAGCCGTCCGCCGGTGACGGTCTTGCTGCTCAAGGAGGAGGTCGGCACTGTGGTTTGAAGGATCGCGTCCTTGATCTGTTTAGCGGTGACGCCCGGATGAGTCGAAGCGTAGAGCGCCGCCCCGCCGGTGACATGCGGCGTGGCCATCGAAGTGCCGCTAAACGAGCTATAGGTGTTGTTCGGCGTGGTGGACCAGATGCCGACGCCGGGCGCGCCGAGATCGACCGTTCGCGCGCCGTAGTTGGACCAGCGCGGTTTGGCGCCGTAGCGGTCGATGGCGGCGACGGCGATCACCGCATCGTAACTCGCGGCCGATTCGGTGCTCGTGCCGACCGACGTGTCGTAGTTCGACGGGTAATTGGCTTTACGATCGTTGTTCGTGCCGTTGTTGCCCGCCGCTGCGATGAAGAGGATGTCAGCCTTGGCGGCGCGGATGATCGCATCGTGCAATGCTTGCGAGTAGCCGCCGCCGCCCCACGAGTTGTTGGTCGCGACGATGTTCAACCCGTGGCGGCGCTTGAGGTCCGTGATGTAATCCACGGCTTTGACGGCATCCGACGTGTAGCCTCCGTTGGGGCCGAGGAACTTGGCCGAGATGATGGTCACGCTCCAATTGACACCGACCACGCCCTTGCCGTTGCCGCCGACGCCGCCGATGGTGCCAGCAACGTGCGTGCCGTGGCTATCGGTGCTGTTGTCGCCCGGCGCTCCGTCGTAGATGGAGTTGTCGTTGTTGTAAAAATCCCACCCGTGAACGTCATCGACGTAGCCGTTGCCGTCGTTGTCTATGCCGTCGGGTGGATCATATGGGTTGGTCCAGATGTTGGCCGACAAATCTTCATGGCGATAGTCGATCCCCTCATCGATGACGCCGACGTAAACGTTACTCGATCCCGTGTGGTTGTTGGCCCACGCTTCGCCCGCTTGACTGGCGTACTGGTTGGCCGGTGAAGTCGCATCGCCGTACATGCCCCACAGCGATCCATTGGTGTAGTACGGATCGTTGGAGACGGCTTGGTGTGTGACGATCCAGTTTGGCTCGGCAAAGGCGACCGCCGGATGGCTCTCCAACTCTCTGATGGCTTCGATCAGCGTGCGTCCGCGCGGAATAGCAAGGCGTTGCAATTCGCCTTCGCCCGCGTCCTTCATCGGCCCGGTATGGATGCGTTCTTTGAGCCGCGCCCCGAGACGGCTACGGGCGTCGATCTTCTCCACTTCGCGCGCATCGGGCCTGAACTTGACCAAAAGCTCTTCGGGCGCAAACCGCGGTCCGGTCGATACGGCTGGTTGCGGTTCGTTTTTGTCGCTGGCTTCTTGGGCGCGTGTGATCGAGGGGGTGATGGTCGAGGCATAGAGCGCAGTGATGGCGAAAAAGGCTAGAAATCTTCTCATGCTTCCTCCGAATGTAGAGTCTCTGGCTGCTGTGGTCGTAGGGCGGAACGCAGTCGAAAATCGTCTTTGACGAGCGCGCTCGGGCGAAAGAGCCGCCGCCGTGGCAAGTCCCACCGTCGGGAAAGTAGGATTGAAAGACGCGGGCGAAATATATACCCATGTCGCTCGGCGATGCAAGCTTTTTCCGGGCGAGCGCTGGTGTATTCGATCGAAGCTGCACGAAGCGGCCTCGAGGACTCTGACGGGCACGCAAACGAGCCGTCCGGCGCGTGTTGCCCGCCGCCCCCGCTCGGTGGCTCTGCGCCGCCACGCACCACCTTCACCGTCCGATGCACCAACACCGCCGCCACCGCCAGATGCGTGCCTGTCGCTTGAGCCACGCTTTGCGCACCGCCGGTGGTGGAGCTAGTGACGCGCGGTATGATCCGGTGCCTGCAGCATGACTCGCTTTGCGGTGACGCGACGCATGAAGCCGCTGTAGGGACACGCCTCAGCCACCACGCTCGCCTCAAACCCGCACTGCCTAGCGCTGACGGTTACCCATCCTCTTCCTCCGCCTCATCGCGATCCATCAGGAGAAGAATGTCGGCGACAGGATCAGGCTGGCCGATGTGCGGTGTGAGCTAGATCGAATTGCTATTCTGTCCCAACTATGGCGCTGGCACGACTCTCTTCGCGATGTGTGATACGGCAGATCGTGCACAGGCCCCCCATCTCGTTACGCCCAAGCGCCACGTTACGCTCTTTCCTCCCCCGCTTCGGCTTCTTCGTCATCCCGCCCCGCAAAGATGTCGGCGATGGGATCGGGCTGGCCAATAGAAGGGAAAAGATTGGTCAAAGGAAAGTAGTCCTCTCCTTCAAGGACACCCCACTCGTACAAGCCGGCAAGGTAGCCCTCCCACGCAATCACGTACCGCTCCGGCATCTCCCCGCCAAAGTGCTTGAAGTCGGCACGTATCCGCTTCTCCAACTCAGCCGCGATCTCTTTGCTACTTGCCATGTCCATGCCCCGTGCGTTCTCGGTTCGGTTATTGCGCTGCTGGATTGTAGCGTGGATCGAACTTCACCGACACATCAAAGTCTCGCCCGTAGATCCGCACTTCGATCTCGCCTACTGCATGACCTTCCTTAAGTATCCGGCTCAGTTGTCCAAAGGCGCGCTTGATCGCTCGCTCGGCGATCTCTTTGGTCATGCCGGGCTGATCCGTGACGTCCACCACGATCTTCGCCGCTTGGCTCCTCCCGTCCAAGATCCGCCCACACAGCCCCTTCGACAACCGCTCAGCATCCTTGCCTGCGAGGTTCGAAACATACTTGAACTCGACCACCTCACCGTCGATCTCGAAGTCCGGGTTCTTCACACCCTGCTGGTTGACCTCTGCCCGCGCTCGTACTTGCCGACCTTCGGCCGCCATCTTCGCTGCGAACCGTTGCTCGGCAGGCGTCAGCGTGCGCCCCGGCTCGATCGACACCTGCCCCGTGCGCGGTGAGACGGACGCCCCTGACGGCGTGGTCGCCTCAGCACCTGCAGGTGTGCCACCACCCTCCTTCGCTGAGTTGCTACGCAGCGGCTCGGCTGCCGACCGCGGCGTCGGCTCCCCCACCACGCGCACACGCACACCCTCGGGCGTCACCAGCTCCACCGCCCCGCTCGGTGGCTCCGCGCCGCCACGCACCACCTTCACCGTCCGATGCACCAACACCGCCGCCACCG
>CAKZOF010000418.1 GCA_937135995.1 uncultured Pyrinomonas sp. | reverse complement strand
TTGCGCTCCCTCTAACTCTTTCGTCCACTCACCTCTTTAAGCACTCGCATGCTTGATGCGCTGCCTGCTTCCGAACATCCAGTCAGGGCCATGGCACGATTCGCCTCTTGCTCTGCCCCGACCCAAGCACACGATGTCCGCAAAAGAGGAGAAGCGTGTTGAAACGCGAATTGTTGCAATCAGTTAGCAATTCGATGATAAGAAGCAAAACCTCTTGACGCGACGCGCCGCTTGGCCGGAGAATCAGCATCGAAGCTTTGTGAGCAGGGCGTCCGTCTGTTTTTCAGGCGGCGCTACGAGGGAGTGCCGACCGACTCTCGCCATCGGCGATCCCGACAACAAGGAATTCTTGTAAAGAGAGGGAGTGGATGCGATGAAAATCTCAGGTGCCGTTCGAGCAATTCTCTTCGTCTTCGCGCTCGCGGTTGTCCCCGCCGTGGCGCAGGATAGCACTTCCCCCCAAAACACCAACGCCCAGTCCAACGCGCAAACAACGCAAACATCGAGCAGCGCTTCGGTGCGTTCCGTCGCCAACGGCGAAAAGATGAAGATCAGAGGCGTGGTCGTGCGGCGCGATGCCGACACGTTCGTCGTGCGCGACTTGAACGGAGTGGACACGGTGGTACGGCTAACGGACCGAACCAGCGTGACCGAACGCAAGAGCAATCCGTTCCGTCGAGCAAAGAACTACGCGACGACCAACATCTTGCCGGGCCTCAATCTCGAGGTCGAGGGGCGCGGCGATGCCGCTGGCCAGTTGGTCGCCGAGAAGGTCCGCTTCTCCGACGATGAGCTGCGCGTCGCGCGCGCGCTCGAAGCCCGCGTCACGCCGGTCGAATCGCGCGTTGGGTCGGCTGAATCGCGTCTGACGCAAGTGGAGCAGAACGCACAGCGGCTTTCAGGTCAGCTTGAAGAGTTAGCCGCCATCTCGAACGCCGCGCGCGGTGGCGCGGTGGCCGCACAAGCGACGGCCGACGCGGCCGTGGCCGGCGTGCGCGCAACCAACGAGCGCATCTCGGCGCTGGATGACTACGTCGCACAGCAAGTCCTGACCATCAACTTCCGCACGGGCAGCGCCGTTCTTTCGCCGGAAGCCAAATCGAAGCTGGATCAACTGGCCCAGCAAGCGCTGCAAACCAAAGGGTACGTTCTCGAGGTGACCGGATTTGCGGATGCAACTGGAAGCCGCGAGTTGAATCGCCGGTTGAGCATGCGCCGCGCCGACGCGGTGGTTCGCTACTTGGTCGAAAACCATCGTATCCCTCTGCGCCGCATCATCACGCCGTACGGCTTCGGTGAGATGCAGCCGGTGGCCGACAACACGACGCGCCAAGGGCGCGCACAGAATAGACGCGTCGAGATCAAGCTTCTCGTCAATCGAGGGCTGACGCAGCCGGCGCCAGAGATGAACGTCGAAGCGCCCGCGCCGACGACGCGCGTCACTGGCAACAACAGAAATCCCGGACTCTGATTCATAGACGTTGCTTTCATCTTCGCCGTTGTGCCAACCTTTGGGCGAGGCGGATCATCCGAAGCCTTAAGGTTGGCTGCGGCGATGGTCGAAAAAGATCACGGGTTGGTCGAAAAAGGCGCGCTTTGCCTGCGGCTCTCGGCGCGCCTTTTTTTCATCTTCGATGACCTGCCAAAGCGAGAGGGGGAATGAGATGAAGCCGAGGATCGTTTTCGCGTCAGGTCTCGCGTTGGTCTCCGGGCTGCTCTTCACGATCCTCCCCATGAACGTGGTGGCGCAGAACGCCCCTCAGCCTCCGCCCGCGGCGCCGTCCAAACCGGCCAACCAGACGGGCGAAGATGAAGAGGTCGTGCGCATCAACTCGCGTCTGGTGGTCGTTCCCGTCTCGGTGACGGATGGCAAAGGCGAGCCCGTGCTCGGCTTAACGCTCAAGGACTTCCGGCTCGAAGAGGAAGGAGAGCGGCAAGAGATCGCGCAGATCGGCGACCCCGATCAAGTCCCGATCGAACTGGCCCTGTTGATCGACGTTTCCGGCAGCGTCAAAGCACGCTTCAACTTCGAAAAGGAGGCTGCTTCGAGGTTCTTGCGCGAAGTCCTCAAGGCGAACGACCGCGCGACCATTTTCGCCATAGACGAACAACCGGTGCTCGTCGCTTCACGGGCAACTGCCGACGAAGCCGTGCAGAAGCTTCTGACCATCGAACCGGCCAACAAGATGACGGCCTTCTTCGATACGGTCGCCAAGGCGGCGAAACATCTCGAGCAGACCGCGCCGGCGCGCCACCGACGCGTCATCGTCGTCATCTCGGATGGCGAAGATACGTGGAGTTCCATCTACAAAAGCGCACGTGCCACGCTCGATGAAGTCCAACGGGCCGATGCCGTCTTCTACGCCATCAATCCGAGCGGCCAATCGATCTGGCTCAATCGAATAAGCACTCGCGGGCAAGAAGGCATGGTGCAGATCGCGCAGGCGACTGGCGGCGCGACCTTTCTTCCGAATTTGCTCGAAGACCTCGATCCGGCCTTTCGCCAAATAGCGGCTGAACTGCGGTCACAGTACTTGCTTCAGTACTACTCTTCGACGGACGCGCCCGAGGGGACGTTTCGACGCCTCACCGTGCGCGTTCCCACGCGTCCGGATCTGCGCGTGCGCGCGCGGCAAGGGTTTTACGTCACGCGGCGGTAGGCGACGCGGGCTTGTTTCAGAGCCTCTTCATCGCTGGAATCAAACGGTTGCGACCAACGGTTAGATCGTCTCGCTCGAAGCGCTTAGCCTTCAGGGACTTTCCATCGCTTGAATCAAGCGTTCGAGTATTTCGAGCAAAGTGCGCCCGGCGCGGTCGAACTGCCCGGCCACCGCCTGCTCTTCGGCCACCGCGGCTTGATCGGCCACGCCCGCGACGCGCGGAAAGAGCGGCGCGGCTGAAACCCTCAAATCCGTTTCCAATCTCTCCAAGCCCTCGCGAACGTTGCGCAAAGAATCGAACAACACCTTTTTGGAGGACTCGATGGTTTGCGAACCGGACGCGCTCCCTTCACGGCGCGCCTGCTCTTCGGCCATTTCGATCTCGCTCGAAACCCGGCCGTAAAGATAGAGGAAACGCGCGATGGTCTTCGCCTGCGCGCCGATGCGCGTGCGTGCCGCTTCCGCAGAAGGGCGCGGCTGGCTGCTCGACGGTCGCCGCTGTTCGGTCGTTTTGCGCCGTCGCGTTTGTGCCGTTGCGTCGAAGACGGAGAGAAGGCAGCAGAGCAAGATCAAAGAGAGGCTTCGTGTGGTCAATCTCGGTTTCCTCCTCGTGCACGCTAGGACGCGCGAACCCCATGTTTTCGTTCGCCCTGCTTTCGGACTTTTCGTGTGAAGGGAAAAGCGCGAGCTTGCTGTAGGCTATGCTAATCGAAACGGGCCGGTCAAGCGCTGGAGCACGAATCAATAGCCGCGCCCCCTTTTCGCCTCTGAGGCGAAGGCAACCAGTTTGCCTTTTGCAGCGCGCAGCGGCGCTCTTCTAGCAATCAGGCTTCAGTTGCTAGAATATCGAAGGCGATGCAACGACACAGAAGATTGCGCGTCGAAAGGCTTGGTCGAGTCGATTACGCGACGGCGTTGCGACACCAAAAAGAGACGGAGCGCAAGGTGCTGCTCGGCGAACAGCCCGACACGCTGCTGCTCGTCGAGCACCCACACGTGATCACGCTCGGACGCCGCGCAACACCCGCCGCGCTGCTCGCTTCTACCCAAGAACTGCGCGCGCGCGGCGTCGAGCTATTCGAAACCGATCGCGGCGGCAAGGCGACCTATCACGGACTGGGCCAGCTCGTCGGCTACCCGATCATCAATTTAAGCCCCGATCGCAAAGACGTTCACCGTTACGTGCGCGATCTTGAAGAGGTGCTCATCCGCGCGCTCGCAGATTTCGGGATCGGGGCCTTTCGCCTTCAGGGCTTGACCGGCGTTCACACACCGCGTGGCAAGATCGCCGCCATCGGCGTGCACATCGCCCGGTGGGTGACGACGCACGGCTTTGCACTCAACGTCAACACGGACTTGAGCTTTTTCGACCTGATCGTCGCCTGTGAAGGAGAGCCGGTAACTTCCATGCGCGAAGTGCTCGGCTGGGAACAGTGCATGCGCGAGGTCGAAGATCGTGTCATCCAGCGCTTCGCCGAAGTCTTCGAGATGGAGTTGATCGCGCCGGGCCAATTCGCTGCCGCTGAGGCGAGATAATGTTAACCTACGAACTCATACGCGAAGCGCGCAAGCGCATCGCCGCCGTCGTTCACCGCACACCGGTGTTGACCTCGCGCTCGTTCAACCGCGTGACAGGGCGTGAGGTCTTCTTCAAGTGCGAGAACCTGCAACGCGCCGGGGCCTTCAAGATCCGCGGCGCGAGCAACAAGATACTCGCGCTTGCGCCCGACCAACGCGCGCGCGGCGTGGTCGCCTTCTCCTCCGGCAATCATGCGCAGGCCGTCGCGCTGGCAGCGCACGAAGCCGCCACGCACGCCGTGGTCGTCATGCCACGGGACGCGCCGCAAGCGAAACTCGCGGCAGCGCGCGAGTACGGCGCTGAAATCATCTTCTACGACCGCCTGCACGACGACCGCGAACAGATCGCCCGGCAAGTTGCTGAAAGCCGCAGGGCAACGCTCGTTCCGCCCTACGACGACTACTTGATCATGGCAGGACAAGGGACGTGCGCCGCGGAGTTGCTGGAAGACGTGCCGGACTTGGATGCGCTGCTCGTCCCTTTCGGCGGTGGTGGCCTGTTTGCCGGCGCAAGCGTCGCCGCCAAAACGTTTCGCCCGGACATCTCGTGCTTCGCCGTGGAACCTGCTGCCGCCAACGACGCCCAACTTTCGTTGCAACGCGGCGAGCGCGTCTGCATTCCGCCACCCCAAACCATCGCCGATGGCGCGCGCCCACAAGCGCCCGGCGCGTTGACGTTCCCCATCCTGCAGCAGAACGCCGAAGACGTGCTGACCGTTTCCGATGAGGAATTGGTCGTCGCCCTGCGCTTCATCCTGTTTCGGATGAAATTGCTGGTGGAACCGACGGGTGCGCTGGCCGCCGCGGCCGTGCTGTTCGACCGGCTGCCGAAGCGCGTGCGCCGCGTGGGCGTCATCCTCTCGGGCGGCAACATCGACGGCGATCTTCTTGCCTCGCTGGTGAAAGACGGTGGTCCATGAGCGACGAAGCGCGGAGCAAAAGATCGCAGCACTGGCGGCGCGCGCGGACGACAAAGCGCCGAACGGAATGGTACAATCATCGAGGAGCCGAATCGAAAACTGCGGCCACGCTTCGTCCGTTCGATCGAAAGCCTCGGGCGCAGTCGAGCGTTGGGCTGCCGTGATCTCCTAGCGAGGAATTTGAATGAACCGAGAGCTTCCCGTCATCAACGTCGTCTCTGCGTCGCAAACCTTCCGGCGCCGGCGCGAGCGATTGCCGAAGCCCGAATGGTTGAAGATTCGTCTGGGCGACCCGACGATGCAGAACCAAGTCCTGCGGCTGATCCAGGGGCTGAATCTGCACACCGTCTGTCAGGAAGCGCGCTGCCCGAACATCTTCGAGTGCTGGTCCGATGGAACGGCGACGTTCATGATCTGCGGCGACACATGCACGCGCCACTGTGGATTCTGCGCGGTCAACAAAGGCAAGCCCGGCGCGCTCGATCCGGACGAACCGCGCCACGTCGCCGAAGCCGTGCGCCATCTCGGACTGGCCCATGCCGTCATCACCTCGGTCAATCGTGATGATCTGCCGGACGGCGGCGCGGCCCACTGGGCCGAAACCATTCGCTGGGTCCGCCGACTCAATCCTGATTGCAAGATCGAAGTGTTGATCCCCGATTTCAACGGCGACGAAGCCGCATTGAACACCGTGCTCGATGCGCAGCCCGACGTGCTCAATCACAACATGGAGACGATCGCGCGGCTCTACCGCCGCGTTCGCCCGGACGCCAACTACCAGCAGTCTTTGACGTTGCTGCGGCGCGCCGCCGAACGGCGCGACCGCGAGGGGCGCGGGATGCTCACTAAAAGCGGCATCATGGTCGGACTTGGCGAAACGTTCGATGAGGTGGTCGAATTGATGCACCACCTGCGCGCCGTTTCATGCGACATCATGACGATCGGCCAGTACCTGCAACCGCACGAGCGACGGCTCCCCGTCGAACGATACGTCACGCCGGAAGAGTTCGCGCGCTGGCGCGAGATCGGCCTGCAACTCGGCTTTCGTCACGTCGAATCAGGCCCGCTGGTCCGCTCTTCGTACCACGCGCGGCGGCAAGCGGAAGATTCGCACCAGCCAGCCACCACGCACGAGGTGATCGGTTGATATGCCTGTGCTGATGATCAAAGTTCGTTCGCGCGAACGCGAACAGTTCATCGACATCACGGCGGAAGTCGCCCGTCGCCTGCGCGAGACGGGCGCGCGCGAAGGCATCTGTCATCTCTACGTGCAACATACCACGGCTGCGTTGACGATCAACGAGAGCGCCGACCCGGACGTGGCGCGCGACATGCTCCATGTGCTGCGGCGCTTGGCCCCGCGACACGATGCGGATTACCGCCACGGCGAAGGGAACACCGATGCCCACGTCAAAAGCAGTTTGATGGGAACGAGCCTCAGCATCCCCTTCACCGACGGAGAGTTGCTGCTCGGACGCTGGCAGGGGATCTTTCTGTGCGAATTCGATGGGCCGCGCGAACGGCAGGTCGTCATGATGATTCGCTGACGATTTTTTCTTTTGCAGGGGATCGCGCATGTTGGCTGCTTCTTCAGACGCCGACCGGGCGACGAGGGAAGATGCCCGCAACACGAACGCGTCGAACCGAACCGCCGGTTGCCGCGCCGCGCGCACGCGCAACCGGCGACTCGCATGGGTGCTCGCTCTGACGGGCGGCTACATGTTGGCCGAGGCAATCGGCGGATGGTGGACCGGTTCGCTCGCCCTGCTTGCCGACGCCGGCCACATGCTGACCGATGTCGCGGCGCTTGCGCTCGCCCTTTTCGCCGCGTGGTTCGGCGCGCGTCCGGCCAACCCACGCAAAACCTACGGGTACTACCGCTTGGAGATACTCGCCGCCTTCACCAACGGCATCGCGCTGGTGCTGATCTCGGCGCTGATCGTCTACGAAGCCTATCAGCGACTGCTCGCGCCGCCCGAAGTGAACGCGGCGGTGATGATGGTCGTCGCCGCCGGCGGGCTGGCGGTCAACCTCGCCTGCGCTTGGTTGTTGCACGGCGACCACGAACACGATTTGAACGTTCGCGGCGCATGGCTGCACGTGATCGGTGATGCGCTCGGTTCGATCGGTGCGCTCGCGGCGGGCGCGCTCATGCTCTTTCGCGGCTGGTGGGCGGCCGATCCCATCTTCAGCATCATGATCTCGCTGCTCATTGTCTGGAGCGCGTGGCGATTGATCCGCGAAGCGACCGACATCCTGCTCGAAGGCACGCCAGCGCACATCAACCTCGCCGCTGTGGAAGAAGCCATACTGGAGACGCACGGCGTCAGAGACGTGCACGACCTCCATGTCTGGACCATTACTTCGGGACGCGAAGCGCTAAGCGCACACGTCATCCATGCTGAAGGCGTGTCGCAACCGGAGCTGCTGCGCGCCTTGCGCACCAAATTACACGCCCGATTCGGCATCGATCACTTGACGATTCAGATGGAGACCGAGGATTTCGACGACGAAACCTTTCACTTCTGTCACGCTGGCACGTCCTGTTTTCGCTCCGAGCGAGAAAGTTAAGGCTCTGCTGATATGGCGACGGTGAAACTCGGTTACGGTCGCAACGTGCGCGCTTTCTCTTACGACGAATCGCGCTTTCGCCTGCTTGCTCCGTCGC
>CAKZOF010000417.1 GCA_937135995.1 uncultured Pyrinomonas sp. | reverse complement strand
GACCGAGCGCGCGATCGTTTTGGTGAAACATTGGCTGAAGAAAAGGCCGTGCGTTTCGCAGTCGAGAACGCGCGCGACCTGTTCGTGCAGGGCCAGTGCGGCGATACGCGCAGCCTCGTCGGGCGCAAGACGCCCTTCGCCGGTCCAGTGTTGCAAAGCGCGCGCAACGCGCGATTGCCACAGGCGCACCGTGTCGGCGTACGTCCGGCGCGAAGCTTCGACGCCGCCACGAGGCGTGATCGCCAACCCTTCTTGGCGCAGCGCCGCGCGCGCCGCAAGCAGTGCCTCCATCGCCGCTGGTTGCAAGGTGACGGGTACGTCGCCGAACCGCACTGTTCGCCACCCGGCGCGGTTCTGAAACTCCTCAACTTCGGCTTCATCACGGAAGATCACGCAAGAGGGCACGGCAACCTCTTCGCTGGCGACGTAGATCGCGCCATATTCTTCCAGCGCGCGCCGCGCCACCGGATCAGCTGGCGGACATCCCTCGCGCAATTTCAATCCACGACGACCGAGAGCTTGCTCGACGGCGAGAAAAAAGGGAGCGACATCGTTGTCGGCAAGGTTGGCGCAAGACGCTCGCTGCTCGCTGGCGGGTTTGTCTGCAGACTCCGTCACAAACAGCATGATAGGTAGAGCCGGGGCCGAGGTCAACGCCATCTTGCAGGCACGTGTTGTTCGAAGCGCCTTTGTTTCGATTGCTGAATCGCGCCGACAGGGAGAAAATCGCACATCATGGCAGATCGGTTGGAACTTTTTCGGCGGACGCTGGAGACGTACCGCAAGCATGGCTGGCAAGTGCGGGAGATTTTGGCGACGCCGGAGACGCGCGCCCAGTTGACGGAGGATTTGTTGGAAGGCGTTCCCGTGCGTGAGTTTGCGCTCGATGCGATGTGGTTTTCGCGGCGCGCGCGCCGCGACGTCGAAGCGTGGGAACTGCGGCTGGTTTCGGAGACCCCTTACGCGCTGTTCGAAGCCTTTCATACAGACGACCCCGAGGAGCAAAGGCATGAACGCCGGCGCGAACTAGAAAACGAACTGCGCGCGCGTTGCGCCGACAAAAGGGCGCGCGTCGAAAGCGATGGTCGCCGCTCGTCCCGCGCGTAGGCGGTGCAAGGCGAAGCCTTCCGGCGCGCCGCGAGCCGCAGCACACGCCGGAGAGGGGCGTGGGCTAGGCGCGAATGCGCGAGGCGATCACCTTGGCCGCCGTAGCTCCGTCGCCGACGGCGCTGCTTACCGTCGGCGCGAGCGGATTGCTGATGTCGCCCACGGCGAAAACGTCGCCGATGCTCGTTTCAAGCTCGCGGTTGACGCGAATGTAGCCGCGCGCGTCCGTGTCGAGCGCGGCGCGAAACAGTTCCGAATTCGGCTCGAACCCGATGCGGATCAAAACGGCATCCGTCTCGACGGCGTCGCGCTTCCCATGGCGTTCGATCTCCAGTCCGGCGACCACCTCGTTGCCGTAGATGCGGCGCGGTTCGGCTTCGGTGATGAGCTGAATGCGCGCTCCTTCGCGGCGCAAGCGTTCGAGGAACTGACGGCGCGCGCTCAGCGTCGATCGCCGGTGCACAATGGTGACGTGCGCGCCCACTGCCGCGAGCATGAGCGCGTTCTCCACCGCGCCGTCGCCGCCGCCGACGATGCAGACGCGCTTGCCCCGGAAGGATTCGAGATCGGCGGTCGCCGACGCGAAGACGCCGCGCCCTTCGAATTCATGCTCGCCCGGAATGCCGAGTTGGCGGCGGCGAAGCCCCATCGCGATGACGATGAAACGCGCGCGGTGCACTTCGCCGTTTTCGAGCGCGACGCTTTTGTTCGCCAGTTCGACGCTGCCGATGAGACTCGCCGTGCGGATGTCGAGCCGAAACGCGCTCGCATGCGCGACGAACAGGTCGCGCAACTCGCGCCCGTTAGCGGCACGCACGCCGAGATGATTGTGCACGGGGTTGTTGACCCAGAGCAGTTGGCCGCCGACTTCAGCGCGGCGCTCGAAGACGACCGCCGCGATGCCGAGATCGGCGCACCAGAGAGCGGTGGAGAGTCCGGCTGGACCGGCTCCAAGGATAATCACTTCGTGTTGCATGATCGATCTCGAGTGCGACTTGATCGCTGCTCTTCAATTACCACGAATGGGGGCGAAAGCGCGAGCGCCGAGGTGCAAACTGCGCCGGGCGCTGCTAAACTTGAGGCTTCGATGCGAAGGAGGTGAGAGAAAGTGGCGCTGGTCATCTACACCAAGCCCGGTTGTCCGTATTGCCAGCAGGCGAAAGAGTACTACAATTCCAAGGGGATCGAGTTCATCGAGTACGACGCGCAGAACGACCGTGCGCGTCGTGCCGAGATGCTGCGGTTTTCGGGCGGCGATCCGACCGTGCCGTGCATCGTCCAAGATGGTGTTTACGTCGGTTCCGGGTGGGGCAACCCGCCGCGCGGTTGAACGGTGCATGATTGAAGCCGACCGTGTGTCGGCTCGCAAAGAGGTTCACGATGAGCTGCCCGACAGGAATACCAGAACTGCCGGGCGTCGGGCTTAGCGCTCGCCAAAGGTTCGCGGTTGACTAGCGCAGACGCGGGGACGGGGGCGCGTCCTTTCGCGCCTGCGGCGCGTTTCGCCCTTCTCGCTCCGGGACAGAAGAGACAGACGCAGCCATGATCGGGCATAAACTGCTCAACTACCAGATCACCGAAAAACTTGGCGCGGGCGGGCAGGGCACGGTTTACAAGGCTATCGACACACGCCTCAACCGGCCCGTGGTCATCAAGGTGCTGGCCCCCGAGTTGACGACCAACGCGGCCAGTCTTAAGCGCTTCGAGCGCGAAGCGCAACTCGCCTCGTCGCTGGACCACCCGAACATCTGCACCATCTACGGCTTGCACGAACTGAACAGCACGCACTTCATCGTCATGCAGTACGTCGATGGACGCAACGTGCGAGAGTTGGTAGCCGGACGCCCGTTGGAGTTGAGAAGCGCGCTGTCGATCGCCGTCCAAGTCGCCGACGCGCTCGCCGCCGCGCACGCGCACGGCATCGTCCACCGCGACATCAAGGCGGGCAACGTCATGGTTACCAAAACGGGGCGTGTCAAGGTGCTCGATTTCGGCCTGGCCAAATTGCTCGACGAAAGCGGCCAGAGCGCGCACGATGTGCACTTGACCGAAGTCGGCGTCCCTTATGGCACAGCGACCTACGCTGCGCCAGAACAGGCGCGCGGGCAGCCATCGGATCATCGCGCCGACATCTTTTCCACGGGCGTGCTGCTTTACGAGATGCTGACGGGCACGTGGCCGTTTCGCGGCAAGACCAACGTCGAAGTGCGTTACGCCGTTCTACACGACACGCCGCGCCCGATCGCCGAGTTTCGCACTGGACCGGTGCCGCCACGCCTGCAACAGATCATCGATCGCGCGCTGGCGAAAGAGCCGCGCGATCGTTATCAGCGCATGGTTGAATTTCGCGACGACTTGCGCGCCGTGATGCGCGAACTCGGCGCCGCCGATCCGTTGAGCGAAAACGTGACCGAACCGATTGTGCCGCGTCACGACGAATCGCCTTTGGGCGGCGCGCTCCGCCGGTTGTGGAAGCGTTTGACCGGACACGAACCGATGAGTTCGCCGAGTTCGCCGCCGAGCGCGACGGGGCGAGCCTCGGCCACGCCCGGCGAAACGGTCAAGAGCGTCGCCATCCTTCCGTTTCGCAATCTGAGCAACGATCCGTCGGTCAGCTTCTACGAATTCTCGCTCGCCGATGCGGTGATCACCGAACTAGCGCGGTTGCATTCGCTTGTCGTCCGTCCTTCTTCGCTTGTCGCCAAGTATCAGGGGCAAGCGCGCGACCCGCGCGAAGTCGGACGCGAACTGAGCGTCGATGCCGTGCTCGATGCCGGTTTCTTGCGCTCTGGGCAACGGCTTCGCGTGACGGCGCAACTGCTCGACGTGGCGACGGGCGAGATCCTGTGGAGCGATCGCATCGACGCGACAGCGGACGACGTGATCGCTGTACAAGACCGGATCGCTGAGCACATCGTCGAGCGGTTGAGCATTGAGTTGAGCACCGATGAACAGCTCGGCCTACTGCAACGCTCTATGCCCAGCGCCGACGCCTACGAGGAGTATCTCAAGGGACGCGATCGGTTGGGGCGTTTCATCTACCACACGCTGGCGCGCGCAGATTCCGACGCCGCCATCGCCCACTTCGAGCGCGCCATCGAACTCGATCCGAAGTTCGCGCTCGCCTACAGCGGCCTCGGTTCAGCCTATGCCAATCGCGTCATCAAAGGATCGGGCAACCCCGAGGATTATGCCCGCGCCGAAGAGGCCTTCATTCATGCGCTCGAGCTCGATCCCAGCCTGATCGAAGCGCGCATGCATATGATCTTCATCTACCTTTCGCGCGGCGAGAAAGAGAAGGCGCGCGCTGAAGCCGAACGCCTCGGCCGCGAGGCGCCGAATGACGTTGGCGTTCACTTCGTTCGCGCAATGATTCACCGGCTAGATGGCGAATATGACGAGGCGCTGCGCGAGTACGATCGCATGTTGCAGCTCAATCCGGCCGAAGCGGTGGTCGTCGCTTACAATCGGGCGCGCATCTTCATGTATCAGGGGCGCTACAACGATGCGCTGCTGGCGCTAGCGCAAGGAAGCGCCGTCGAACCGGATCACCCGTTGATCAAGACCTTTGCCGCACTGGTCCACTACTACCGTGGCGAGTTGAAGCTCGCCGCCGACATGCTGCGCGAGGTGTTGTCGCGCCATCCGCAGATGCACGGCATCAAGCCGCTGCTCGCCATCGTCTTAAGCGCGCAAGGCGAGCACGACGCGGCGCGCGCGCTGTTGACTGAAGAGGTACGCGAAGCGGCGCAGGCCGATTACGATGTGGCCTACTGGTTGGCCTCGGCCTACGCGCTCGAAGGCGACAAGGACGAGGCTTTCGTCTGGTTGGAGCGCGCCGTCGATCTCGGCAACGAAAACGTCCTGTGGTTTCGCGCCGATCCAAACCTAGCGCCGCTGCGCGACGACCCGCGCTTCGAGCAGTTGATCGCGCGCATCGAGCGATCGCGACAGCGCGCACGGGAGAGCATCGGATGAAGAGCTTCGTTATCGGCGACGTTCATGGGCGCCGGCGCCAGTTGCGTTCATTGCTCGAAGTGCTGCCGCGCGACCCGCAGCGGGACAAACTCATCCTGCTCGGCGACCTGATCGATCGCGGCGAAGATTCGCCCGGCGTCGTCGGCGACCTCGTCGCGCTTCAACGCGAGACGCCCGCGCATGTCGTCGTCCTGCGCGGCAATCACGAACAGATGCTGCTTGACTTCATTGAGCGCGGCGATGCCACATGGTTGGAAAAGGGAATCGGTTCGGATGACACCTTCGAGCAATACACCGGGCAAAAGGCTTCCGCCGTCGAAGACGCCCGCCGGTTGTTGCGTGAGAAGATGCCGCCGGAACACGTAGAGTTTTTGCGCTCGCTTCCGCTCTATCACGAAGACGACTACGCCATCTACGTGCATGCCGGTTTGGACCACGGCAAACACCCGCGAGAAACCGACGCGCGCACGCTGTTGTGGTCGCGCGATATCGACTTCTTCAAGCACTATCGCGGAAAGACGTGCGTCTTCGGCCACACGCCGACGCCGCTGCTGCCGTTGCTCGGGCGGCTCGGGCGACACGGGATCTACATCTTCAACAGCGCCATCGGTATCGATACGGCCTACAACAGCGAAGCGCCATTGAGCTGCTTGTCGCTTCCGGATTTCGTCCTTTACCAGGTGGCTCCGAGCGGCAAGCAGGAGGTCTATCATCTTCATCATTCTTTCACCGAGGCGCTGCGTTCCATTCTCAGCGGTTTGGCTTCGGATTACGCGCCTTGATCCTTTTGCGTTAGAATGGGTGCGTTTTCCCCCAAGCGAGATTCCAAAGGAGGCTTCATCCATATGCTCAAAGAAGGTGATCTAGCGCCCGATTTCACGGCGCGCGATGCTGACGGAAACGAGGTCAAGCTTTCGGATTTCCGGGGACAAAAAGTGGTCCTCTACTTCTACCCGAAAGACGACACCCCGGGCTGCACGAAAGAAGCCTGTTCGTTTCGCGATGCTTACGCGCGATTCGAGGAGAAGGGGATCAAGGTGCTGGGCGTCTCGCTCGACACGGAAGAGTCACACCGGCAGTTCGCAGCGAAGTACAACCTCCCTTTCACGCTGCTGAGCGATCCCGACCATCGCATCGGAGACGCCTACGGCACCTATGGCCGACAGGTCTTCGGCGACAAGGAGTATTGGACCAACGCGCGCCGGACTTTCCTGATCGATGAAGAGGGAAGGATCAAGAAGATCTTTGATCAGGTCGATGTCGAACGGCACGCCGACGAAGTATTGCGCGCTTTCGAAAGCTGACTGGTGTCGCGCACAGCGGCGCCGGCCGCGCTTCATCGACGGGCGAACGCTTGCTCCGTTGCCGAGGCCGGGTTGCTCTTAACTTCGATTCTGGACACAGGGCGCGCATTTTTCTTCAACGGGTGCGCGCCCGCAGCGAGCCGTTGATCTGTCCTTTCGGGTGCAAAGCTCCACTGTCAGTTGCCGGGTTTCGTTGCGGGACAAGCGGGAGACTGCCGTTCGTCTTCTTTCAGCCCGAGTCGCGTGCGGATGAACTTCTCTGCCTCTTCTTCGACCAGTTCGCCGTTGGCAACCCAGGCCTTTTCGGTGAAGACTTGTCCGCTGGCGTTCAGTTTCGCCGGTTCGAGGAAGACGTTGTAAGGCGATCCCCAGTTGCGGCGGTCGCCGGAGCGTTGGCGGTAAGCGTAGTGGGGCGTTTGCGTGCGCGCCTCGCGCGTGTTCGATTCGATGACCACCGTGTAGGGCGGACGCTGGTTGCCGAAGAAACGGCGCGTCTCTTCCTCGGGCGCGTACTCGCTGATGGCGACGACATCGAAGCCATGAGCACGGTATTTGCTAAGCAATCTGCCGACGACCGGCGCTTGGTAGCGCCAGTTGGGACACCACGGCGCGAAATAGACGACGAGGACGAGCCGCCTATCACGCACGAGATCGCGAAGGTTGACCGGCTTACCGTCCAGATCTTTGAACGTCCAATCGGCGTAGTTGATCGTCTGCTCTTCGATAGGCGCGTATTCGTGTCTCTCTTGCGGTTGCGCAGGCCAGCAGGATGCCAGCAACAAAAGAGCTGCCAGCGCCGCTCGAACGAGCGCGCGCGCGCCTTGGGCGTTCAATGTCGTGATGGCTCGCTTCAGCATCTCGCTCGTCCTCGGTGCGATGGGTCGTCGTTCAGCGACCATGCGATGGTCAGATGATCTTTTGGGCGCAAGGGCCGTTCGAGTTCGTTGAAGGCGCTGTTCAACTTGCATGCCGTGCGGTGGCCGCGGGTTGAATTGCTGCGGCTGATGATCTTGTCGCGTGTTTCGCTCAGCGTGCCGCTTGGTCTGCGTCGAGCAGCGGTTTTACGGCCGCTTCGAATCCATCGCGCTTGCGCGCGCCGATGATCTTCTGCCGGATGCGCCCTTCGCGGTCGATGATGAACGTCGTCGGCAGGCTTGGCACGCCGCCGAACTCTTGATGAACGCTCTCACCACCCAAAAGCACGGTGTAGCTTTGGGGGATGTCGCGTTGAAACTCCCTGATCCCCTTTGCCGTATCGTCCCACGCGACTCCGATAATCGTCAGCCCGCGGGCTTCGAGATCGCGCTGCATCTCGTTCAATTCGGGGATCTCGTCGCGGCACGGCAAGCACCATGTGGCCCAGAAGTTGAGCAACACGACGCGCCCACGGTAGTCGCTCAAACGAACCGGACGCCCATCGAGCGTTTGCAGTTCGACGTCGGGCGCGAGCATGGCGCGCTCGCTGCTTGAGGCGGTCGTGCCTCTTGCGCTGGGAGTTGCGCCCGGCGAGCGGCGCGCGAGCTTTTCAACCCAGGCTTCGAGGTTGGGCATCGTGCGCGCCAAGCCGGAACTTGCGAGCCGCGTCGCATAGCCCGAAGCGATAAGTGCGCCAATGAAAACCAAGATAATGCCGGAGATCACTTCGACCTTGTGCAGGTGTTTGCGGAAACGCCCGTAGAAACTCAAAAACTGGTTGATGCCGAGCCCTGTCAACAAAAACGGAACGGCCAATCCGGCGGCATAGAAAGCCGATAGCATCAATCCTGATTGCCAATCGCCCGTGGTCGCCGCCAAGCCGAGGATGCCGCCGAGAATCGGGCCGATGCACGGCGTCCAGCCGGCGGCGAAGGCCAAGCCAAGCGTGAACGAGCCGAGCACACCGCGTGGCTTGTCGTTCGACAAAAAGCGCGTGTCGCGGTAGAGTGCGCCGATTCTGAGTAGCCCCATTAAGTGCAACCCGAAGAGGATGATGATCAACCCTCCCGCGATTCGCACCCACGGATTGGCGAGCACAGCCGACCCGATCCATCCGGCTGCCGCGCCGAGAGCGAGAAAGATCATCGACAGTCCTGCGTTGAAGGCGAGCGAGTTGACGATCACAGCACGCCGGGCCGACGCGCCCTGGTCGCTCTTCAGCCGGTCGATGCTTACCCCCGAGATCAGGGAGATGTAGCCGGGAACGAGCGGCAACACGCACGGCGAAAGAAACGAAGCCAATCCCGCCAGAAAAGCGATGGTCGCGCTGATCTGAGTGCTTTCCATTAGTCCTCTAGCTTACAGCAAAACCGACGCGGCTGCACGAAGACGCGCGCCGCTTTCTATTCCCGACGGCGGTCGGATGAAACTCGATGCCGTCGACCGTCTTTTGCGTTGTCTCGGAATCCGTCTCGCGGATTCCTGCTCTTTTCAACTCTGCTCGCGCCGAGGTGGCAAGGCGCTTCCGCCCGCCCGAGAAGCCGCGGAGACGAGGGCGTGCATCAGCCGCCGCGCGTTTCGTTGCGGCGTTGCCGCCACAACGAGAGGTTCAAATAAATCCCCGTCAGCGCCGAAAGACAAGCGAGAAAAGAGAGTGAGACGAGCAGTGGGACTTGCCATTTGCCGGCGAAGAAAAAGAAGTGGGCTTGGCGAAAGTAGCGCGTCAGCGGTCCGGGCGGCGGCGTCTGGCGCACTTCGCCCGTTTCGGCATCGATCAAGAGCGAATCGGCGCCCATGCCACCGACAGCTTGGTAGGTTGGGCGTCCGTCACGCACGAGCAACGTCAACGCGGTGATCGGAAGCTGCCGGCCGGCGAAGAGGTTCGCGCGTTCGAGCGCTTCGGATGGCGCGATGCGCACGCGGGTCGCGTCGATGGGAAGCGCCCGTCCGCCTTCGACGACGCTCGGCAGCGCGTAGAGCAGACCGCTCGATGCCCACGCGAGAACGGGAAGGGCGACGATCGCGCCGAGCCATGCATGTACGCGGTAAATGAGACTACGTATCTTTGTCATGAGGTCATGAACGCGCGAGTGAAGATCGTCGGCCGATGGCGCGCCAGCGAAACGTGTTCGGCCAAAAGGCCAACGACGTCTCGGAAGATTGTGGAGACTCGCTGTCCGATTCGAGGCGTCGCCCGACGGGATCGTCCGACCGCTACGGGCGCGCTTCTGCCTGACGCATCTCTTCAGCTGCCGGTTCGGCGAGTAACTTTTCCACCCAGCGGGCCAGCCGTTCCATCTCCGCTTCGCTGACACCGACCGAGATGAAACGAACCACGCCGCGACGGTCGATCAGCACCGACGTCGGAAGCGAGGTCACACCATAGCGCGAAGAGGTCGCGTCGTCCGTTTCGATGGCGATGCCATACGGCAGATCGAACTGCTTTTTGAAATCGCGGAGAAACCTCAGTTCTTCTTTGGGCGTCATCGGCACACCGCGCTCCTGCCCGTAATACTGCGTCATGCCG
>CAKZOF010000416.1 GCA_937135995.1 uncultured Pyrinomonas sp. | reverse complement strand
GGGCGATGCAGACTTTACCAACGGCGTCGGCATCTCCGCCAACGGCAATCGCGGTCGGTCCAACAACTTCCAGATCGACGGGCAGGACAACAACGACAATTCGGTTGCCGGCCCGAGCTTGACGTTGACGAACACAGAAGCGATTGGTGAGTACCAAGTCATCACCAACAGCTTTTCTGCTGAGTTCGGACGCAATGCTGGTGCGCAGATCAACGTCATCACCAAACCGGGAACCAATGAGTTTCACGGCTCGCTGTTCGAGTATTTGGAAAACTCTGCGCTCAACGCGCGCTCCAACACCGACAAACGAACGCAAGCCAACTATCAATTCTTGGCCAACAACGGTTTTTCCGCTTTCAGCGGCCTCGCCAACCGCAACAAAGATCCGTTCACGTACAATCGCTTTGGCGGCGCCATCGGTGGTCCGCTCAAGAAAGACAAAGCTTTCTTCTTCGTCACCTACCAAGGCGATTATCAGCGCGGCGAGGCGGCAGTGGATAATCTCGGTTCCGGAGCCGTGACCTTCACGCGCGAGTCGGCGGCCCTAGCTGCACAGCTTTTCCCTAATGCGGCAACTCAAGCGCTGACCTCGACGGCCATCGGTGGCGGCCCCGCTTTCGTCCAGGGCGTCGGACAATTTTTGATCGCTCCCCCAGTGGTCGACACAAACGGTGACGGCGTCGCAGATACTTTCGCTTACGGGCCAGGCAATCCGTTCGGCAATCCGGTGACGCCGAATCGCCTGTCGCCGAGCCTATACGTTCGGAATGCCGCCGGGCAACTGATCCCGCTTTACACTGGCGAGGCGGCAAGGATCATTCGTAACGACTTTTCTACGGATCAGATCATCACGCGCGAGGACTTCAATATCACGAACGATGATACGCTCACCGTTCGTTACATCTACGACAACTCGCGCTTCCCGCTGGCCACTGGGCGCTTTCTCGCCGGCGCGGTCTTCGATGTCCCTTCGACGAACAACAATTTGGGCGTCACCTACACGCGCAACATTTCGTCCAAGACGGTCAACGAAGCTCGCTTCAACTTTTCGCGGTTGAACGTCAAGTTCGGCGACCCTGATGGGCCACGCCCTGGCCCAGGCATTCAATTTGCCGGCACGCGTGACCTCAACTTCAATCTATCGTTGACGTTCGGCACGCAAAACAACCTGCCGCAGTCGCGCGTCGTCGATGTCTACCAGTTTCAAGACACAGTCGCGACGACGCAAGGGAATCATGCGCTCAAGTTCGGCGCGGACATTCGCCATCAACGCGTGAACAACTTCTTTCTCCCTAACTTCCTCGGCACCTACGTCTTTCAAGGCTCCAATCCGTTCGGCCCGCCGACCGCCGCCTCCGGCGCGGTTCCGGCCAACACCTTCTATTTCGACGACGGCACGCCGCGCACTGGGTTCGCCGCGACGGCCTTCGAGAATTTCCTCTTGGGCCGCCCGCGCGAGATCCGCTTCGCTCTCGGCGACCCGCGCATTTTGACGACGCAGAATGATTTCTTCTTCTTCTTACAAGATGATTGGCGCGTGCGTCCAAACCTCACGTTCAATCTTGGCTTGCGGTACGAAATTTCGACGACGCCGTTCAATCCGTTGATCGAGAAGTTGAACGCACGTGAAGCGGACCCGGCGCGAGCCATCTTCAACACCGCTTTCCCGCTCGAGACGCGCACGCTCGCCAAATTGCCGCTCGACAAGAACAACATCGCGCCGCGCGTCGGATTTGCGTGGCAACCGAACTTGCGCTTTCTCGGCAAACGTTTCACCGAAGGGCGCACGGTGATCAGAGGAGGGTTCGGCATCGCTTATGATCCGTCCTTCTTCAACATCGTTCTGAACACGGTGACCGCTGCGCCGTTTGCGGCAGCAGGGATCGTGCGCCAAACGCCGGGAGCGCCAGGTTCCGTCTCGTTTCCCTTCTTGCCCAACAACACGGCAGCACTTAACACCACGCCCGGTACCAACGGTGGCGACCCGCGACTCTTCAGCCAAACGCGCGTCGACCCGAACTTCTACAACCCGTACACGATCTCTTTCAACTTTGGCATCCAGCAGGAACTGTTCCGCAACGGCGTGCTCGAGGTGCGTTACGCTGGCTCGCGCATCGTCGGACAATTTCAGACCGTCAACGCCAATCCAGACGTGAGCTTCCTCAATCGCGCGGCGCAGTGCTTGGGACTTGCCCCGGGCGCATTCACCAACGGAGTCGTCGTCGGCACGCCTGCTCCGAGCGCGGCGGCAGCTTGTGCTGGCGCTGGCTTCAACAACCGTCCGGGCACCAGTGGTAACGGTCGCGTCGACCCGAACTTTGGGCCAGTACGGCTGCGCAACAACGGTGCCAGCGCGACCTATCACGGTCTGCAAACGCGCTTTGAAACGCGCTTGACCAACCTGTTGACGTTGCGAGCCAACTACACATTCAGCAAGACGATCGACAATGCATCGGAGATCTTCTCGACGCTTGCTGGCGGGCAAACGGTCGCTCACTCGCAAAACCCATTCAACACAACAAGCGGCGAACGCGGCCTCTCAGCCTTTCACCAGAAGCACATCTTTACCTCGGACTTCATTTACGAACTGCCGTTCTTCAGATCACAACAAGGATTCATCGGGCGGCTGCTCGGAGGGTATCAGCTTTCTGGCATCGTCCGATTGGGATCAGGGCGTCCATACACGCCCGTGCAGGTCTTCGGCACGTATGATCCGAGCTGGGAGAACGGCTTCATTGGAGCTGGCGGATTGCGCCCATACGTCGGTAATCCGAGCGCGCCAGCGAGCACCGTCGCTTTCGGCAGCACCGCGGCTGGTTTGCTTTTCGGGTATAGCGTTCCCGCCGGGCAGTTCGTCGTCTTCGACACAAGCAAGGCTGGTTCAACCGGCACCGTCGTTTCACCATCACAAGCCATGCAACAAGCGCGACTGATCTACAACGACTTCGGACTGTTCACGCAGTTCGGGGTACCGTTGACCTCGCTTGAAGCTTTTCAAATGTTCAAGACACCTTACAGCTCGCTCGGGCGCAATACGTTCACGGGTGAACCGGTCTATCTGGTCAATCTAGCAGTGATCAAACAAACCAGATTGACCGAACAGACTCGGCTCGAATTCCGCGCCGAGGCAGCCAACCTTCTCAACAGGCGCAACTTCGGCGTCCCCGACCCCATTCTCGAGGACGCTTACACGGGGTTTGCCGTCGGCAGTTACCAAAATCCCGGCTTCAACGCTGGCGGAAGCCGCACGTTGCGCTTCGGTCTGCGCTTCATCTTCTGAGGGCTGAAGCAGGTATAGATCAGGTCGGGGCTACGGGAATGGGCTGATTCTCGCTAGCCCCGACCTTTGTTTTCTGGATAAACGGTTGGACGCCACGCTAATCGTTCCGTCTAGTGTGATCATCGCCTTTGCTCTGGCCCGATGGGTCTTGCGAAAATTCAAAAATTTGGATCGTCCATCCATTTTTTTGAATTTTCCAAGCCAGAAGCGCTAGGTGAAGACCGTAAGTGCCTGGAAAAGTTGGAGAGAGCTTGAACGATGATCCGCGGTACGAAAATTGCCTAATGCAGCACCGGTTTCCGCCGTCCGCGCTGCCGTCCTGATGGTTGGCATTTTAACTGGTGAGGAGAACCGCCACCACCTGATGCCAAGGCGACGGATCGGTTGAAACCCTGCAAACCTAGTTCGAAAGCGGCTCGAACACGGCTCTTGTGCAGTTCACAAATGTGCGAGAGCCTCTTTTCACCAAGTTGCAAAGCGACAATGGAGGAGTAGATGCAAAAAATTGCCCATACATTTGTGTGCTTGCTGTTTTTCGTGCTTGTCCCGATTGCCGTCGAAGCACAAACGATCTACGGCAACATCTCGGGACAAGTGGTTGACGAGACGGGAGCGGCCGTGCCTGGCGTGACGATCACCGTCACCAACGTGAGCACGGGAGCGACGCGAGAGGCGACGACCAACGAGGAGGGACTGTATAGAATCAGCGGCCTACCTGTTGGCGCCTACAGCGTGCGGGCTGAAAAGAGCGGGTTCGCTCCGCAGACGATCGAAAACTTGCAAGTTTCGACGGGCGTCGATTCGACAGCCAACTTCAAACTCGGCGTCGGAGCAGTCCGAGAAGAAGTGGTCGTCGTTGCGGCAGGTGCCTTGCTCGAAGCGCAGCAAAGCCAAGTAACCAAGACCGTTGATCCGGTCCGCATCCTAGAGCTTCCCGGGAGGAATTCCCTCAACGGATTGGCGCTGCTTCAACCGGGTGTTTTGCCCAACAACAATGGTCGACCCGGGTCAGGGTTCGCCGTCAATGGCAATCGCACCCGTTCGAACAACTTCACGATCGACGGTGCCAACAACAACGACCAATCTTTGTCCATCCCGCGCCAGAATCTGCCGCCTGAAGCGATTCAAGAGTTTCAGATAATCACCAACACCTTCGCCGCAGAGTTTGGCCGCAACGCCGGCTCCTACGTTAACCAGATCACCCGATCTGGAACCAACGAGTTCCACGGCGCAGCTTTCTACGTCTGGAACGGGAACGGTTACGATGCGCTCACCACGGCGCAGGAGAGGACTTTCAAAGCGCTGCGTGCCAGCGGACTATCCGAGTACCAAGCTTTGCGCGGCGCGAGAAACGTCGTCGTCGATCACGTCTATGGCGGGACGCTCGGCGGGCCGATCGTGAAGAACCACACGTTCTTCTTCACGAGCTACGATGCCGACAACTACCGCAGCACAGTTGGCGCGACCACCCGCCCCGCGATCTCTCCTGAGGGCGTCGCTAACCTCCGCGCTAATGCGTCGCGGTTCGCCCCTGGTGCTCTCGATTTCCTACTCAACACCTTCCCAGTAGCCAACGACCCAACGCCTCGTGGAACGCTGACCGTCCGTGATCCATCGGGTGCCGTTGTGACCACGGTGCCGTTGCAACAGTTCAATCGCGCGCGCAACGCTGGCATCCCGTATCGCACGGACTTCCACCGATGGTTGGCGAAGATCAACACCAAGATCAATGACAAAGATCAACTCTCTTTCCGCTATCTCATCGACAACTCGGAAGATCCGGGCACACCGGCGAGCATCCCCGGCCAAGAGATCGGGCAATACGTCTTGAATCAATCGTTCACCATCAACGACGTCTATGCGTTCACGCCCAGACTGGTGAACGAATTTCGCGCGACCTATAGTCGCCGTAGCATCACTTTTCCCGAGAACTTGCCAACAGCCTTTTCGATCTCCGGCGCAAGCGGCGCTTTCAACATCGGCAACATCAACTTCCCGCAGTACCGCGTCGATAACGTTTACGAACTGACCGACAACCTCTCCTATACGACGGGCGGGAAACACAACTTCAAATTCGGCTACAACCTTCTCCGCTACGACCTCAACAGTTTCTTCGCGCCGAATCTGCGTGGGTCGATCACCTATCCGAGCTTAGGCGATTTCCTCTTCGATAGAAACGCCAGCTTCTCTCAATACGCAGGAACCGGGCTTGTCAACGCGCGGACCTACGAGCATAGCTGGTTCGGTCAAGACGATTGGCGCGTGACGCCGGATTTGACGCTCAATCTAGGCTTGCGCTACGAGTACGTCACGGCGCCCTTCGGGTATTTCTCCAATGCCAAACCAGACATAAACAACTTCAGCCCGGTCGTCGGCTTTGCCTACAACCCGAAGGGTGTGCTCGATGGGCGACTCGTCTTCCGTGCTGGTTTTCGCATCAGCTACGATCAGGTTTTCCAAAACATCTTGCTCAACAACTCGCGCAACTACCCGCGCGGAGTCAATATCACCACGAGTGGCGTGAGCGGCGCACGGCCTTACCTCGGATTGCCGCCAGCCCCTCCGCCGGAGGAGTTCGTCCGTCGCGGCGGTAATCCTAACCTGCTGCCGCTTAGACTCTTCCATCCCAACGAACGGATTCGCCAGCCCGAGTCGCGCCAGTGGACGGTAGGTCTCCAATACCTAATCGCCAACAACTTCGTCTTCAAGGCCGAGTACATTGGGACGCAAGGGCGTAACCTGATCAGAGAGCTGGAAGAGAATCTCGGCTTCTTCCCGCCTCTTGGCAATGGACAAAGAAAAGATCCGACCAAGGGTTCGATACTCGTTGGCCGCGGAATCGCTCGCTCGATCTACCACTCCGGGCAGTTCACGCTGGAGAGGAGATTGTCGAACCTCAACCTGTTCGGAACGAACTTCGGGAGCATCGTCTTCAACGTCAACTATACCTATAGCTCGTACATCAGCGAAAGCGATGACATCCTCGGAGGACAAACGAACCGGACGTTGCCCGCTGATCCGCGCAACCCATCTCTGGACCGAGCACGCTCCGGATTCGATCAACCGCACAGATTCGTCGCCAGCTATGTCTTCACCACACCGGAGGTCTTCCGCGAAAACCCGCTGCTTAACCGCCTTTTCAGCGGATGGGAGCTTTCCGGCACTACCGTGTCGGCGTCGGGAACGCCTTACTCGATTCTGAGCGCCAACAATCAGCTCGGCATTCTGCCCGGACAGATCACAACCATCGCCTTTTCACAGCGTCCCGGATTCAATCCCAACGGGATTCCGGGAACGATCACGATCGCCAACGCACAGGGAGTGCCTCAAAACCCTAATGCCCGATACATCGTCTATCCCGAAAATTCGGGTATTCTCGGCTCGCTAGGCGCGAACACCGAGCGCACGGGAACCACCAACAACACGAACCTGGCGTTGGTGAAGAACGTTCGCACTTTTGGCGAGAGCCAACGCGTGCAGTTCCGTGTCGAAGTCTTCAACGTCTTCAATCACCGGAACTTCACGGTCATCCCCGACAACGTGGCATCATCTTCGACCAACCCGCTGACCTTCCTCAACCTCGGACAAACAAACGTCGGCGGGCGAAGCTTCTCCTTCGGCGCGCGCTACTTCTTCTAGTGGCCTGCGCTGTCCGCAAAGCGAAAGAGGATGGGGCGAAAGTTAGTTGCTCCCATCCTCTTTCGCTTTGACCAAGCGCCACTGCGCTACCCACCCTGCCCTCTCGAGCAGCCCACCTCACGTTTCATCCATTTTTTTGGATAAGAAATCCATTTTTTCGGATAAAGCGCACGGGCGCGTCTCCTCGCCCCGAACAGCAAATCGGCTTCCGTCAATAACTTAGAAGAAGCCATCAAAAATGGAACGCGAGTTGCTTTAAAGGAACAACGACGTTCTCTGTCTTCGCCCTCGATCAAAGATTGAAGTCGAGGCTTTCGCTCCCCGCATAAGGGGCACGAGGAGTTTCGCGCTTGCCGTTTTTCCCGGTTTTTGGTCGCTTTGGAGCGGCGTCGCAGGATCTTCTCCAAGCGACCGAGCAGCGAAGCGGGCGCGGAGCAGCTTCGAGGCGGTTGATAGGGCGAGACAGAAAGG
>CAKZOF010000415.1 GCA_937135995.1 uncultured Pyrinomonas sp. | reverse complement strand
GATGCCAGCGCCAGCAGGCGGCAGCGGCGTAGCTGGCGGCGCCCTGAAGATGATCGGGGCGACGGGGATGAACGGTTGGCAAACGAAAGGCGTGCCAACCACCGTCGTCACGCTGCCGATGATGCCTGAAGGAAGCGTCGGCAATTCCGCCAGTCTCGCCTGCCAGTAAGCGAGTTCGCCTTCCACCGCCGCAAGCTGCTCGCGCAACGCGCGGGCGCGTTCGCGCCAGAAAGCTTCCTGCGCGGCCCGCTCGCGTTCGCGCCGTTCGGCTTCAAGCCGCAAACGTTCCGCTTCGGCTTCGTCCTTCTGCTCAAGCTCGCGTCGTTGCCCTTCCTGTCCGATTGGCGGCTGTCCGCGAGCGCGCCGAGCGCGATTGATCTCATCGTTGGTTAGCCCCTTGGACGAACGCGGCGCAGCGGGCGACGTTTGGGCGGCACGCGCGAGCAAGCTTCCGGATGGTTCACCATTGGCCCTTTCTGTCGCTTCGATGTCGATCTTGGCGAGCATGATGCTCACTTGAATTCCAGGAGCGGCCTCGTAGGTCAAGGCCGTGCGCGAGACGGAAAAGCGGTCCGGAATCTCGACCCTTCTTCCATCGCGCAGAACCACCGTGTAGCCGAGCGCGACCGCACAAAAGAGCAGGCACGATGCCGCTGCCACAAACCAGTTGAAGAACGGCTTCCACATGGGACTTCCTTCCGCGAAAGCGCCGGTCACGTTGTGAAAAGTATATCACCAGAAGGGTTTGGTGCGGCAACGCGCGTGAAAAATATCTGGCTCCGAGCGAAAGATTTGGTGTTAAAATGACCGTCACTCAGGTGATGTTTTCCGCTGCGCTCGCGGCGCAGCGCGCACATGATGAAGCGCCCTCAACGCGTTCAAGTGGCGCTTCGTCGAATCGGGAGCAATGCGGCAGCGGGTCTGTCACTGCCGCTTCGACCACAAAATGAAGGAGGAGCAAGGAACATCATGGCCAAAACGATTTCGACGGTGCTAGGTGTCGTGTTCATCCTGATCGGGCTGATCGGATTTTTCGCGCCCGGCTTTCTCGGCACGCACCTGAGCGTTGCTCACAACCTCGTGCACTTGATCTCAGGGGCCGTCGCCCTCTATTTCGGGCTGGCCGGGACGCTCTCGGGAGCGCGCCTCTTCTGCCTGATCTTCGGCGCCGTCTATCTGCTGCTCGGGCTTGTTGGTTTCGCCCTCGGCTCGCCAGCGGCACCGACCATTCCGGCGATGGCGAACATGGGCACGGATGCGCGGCTGTGGCGTGTGATTCCAGGGACGCTCGAGCTCGGCACCATGGACCACGTGGTCCACGTTTTGCTCGGCATCGTCTTCCTGATCGGCGGACTGCTGACCAAAGCCGACATCCGTCGCACCGTGGAGACCACCTAGGAGGCGCGAAAACGCGCTCGAGGAAGACCGGCGGGCTGGACCATTCGGAGTCTGCCCGCCGTCTTTACTTCGACCTGTTCCTGAGCGTCCGTGGTTTCCGCTGTGGCCGCCGTTGTCGTTGGTGACGGCGACTCTGCTTCCATCCGCGTTTGACCGCCCATCTTTCGTATCGGACAACTTGCCTTTCGACGAGACGACGGAGCAACCCGAACCGCTGCCTCTTCGGTTCAGTTCTCCGGTTGCTCGCCGGTGGAACTCTCCGCTAAGATGCCCGGGAAGATCACCATCGTTTCGAGGAGAAGATCTCCGATGATCAAACCCGTCGAGTGGACGGACGACGGCGTGGCGATGCTCGACCAACGCCTGCTACCGGAAGAAGAGAAGTACCTCAAGCTCAGGTCGTACGAGGAAGTGGCCGATGCGATTCGGCAAATGGTGGTGCGTGGCGCTCCCGCCATCGGCATTGCTGCGGCGATGGGGATCGCGCTCGGCCTCAAACAGTCGGTGGGCACTTCGGTTGCCGATCTCGAAGAGGATTTCGAGTACATCTGCGACGTGATGAGCAGAACGCGCCCGACGGCGGTCAATCTCTTCTGGGCCATCGAGCGGATGCGGCGCGCTTTTCAACGAGCCAAGAGCGAGACGTCCGACGTCGAGGAGATCAAACGGCGCTTGATCGCCGAAGCCAAAGCGATCCATGAAGAGGATCTGGCCGCCAATCGAGCCATCGGACGTTTCGGCGCAGAATTGATCCCCGACGGCGCCACCGTGTTGACGCACTGCAATGCCGGCGCGCTGGCCACCGGCGGCGACTACGGTACGGCGCTCGGCGTGATTCGCGGCGCACGCGATGCGGGCAAGCGCGTCGCCGTGATCGCCGACGAAACGCGCCCCTTTCTTCAAGGCGCGCGCCTGACGGCATGGGAATTGATCAAAGACGGCATTCCCGTTACGCTCATCACCGACAACATGGCCGGGCATGTGATGCGCCAAGGCAAGGTTTCAGCCGTTGTGGTCGGCGCCGACCGCATCGCCGCCAACGGCGACACGGCGAACAAGATCGGCACATACATGCTTGCCGTGCTCGCCAAAGAGCACCGCATCCCCTTCTACGTCGCCGCGCCCATCTCGACGGTGGATCTCTCCATCCCGTCGGGCGACCGGATCCCGATCGAAGAACGCGCCGCGGAAGAAGTGGTCAAGGTGCGCGACCGGCGCATCGCGCCCGAAGGGGTGGAGGTCTACAATCCAGCCTTTGACGTCACGCCCAACGAACTGATCGCCGCCATCATCACCGACAAGGGCGTCGCACGACAACCCTACACCCGCACGCTGCGCGAACTGGTCGAAGCTCCCAATGAAGCTGTCGCGGCAAGCGGCGAGGGAGCGGACTAGCGCCGAATGCGAGCCAAAGCGAAAAAGCCGATTTTCCGAAACCGCACACTGGGCGCAAACTAGCGCCGAATGCGAGTTGAAACGAAGAAGCGCCGGGCGGTGACACTCGCCCGACGCTTCTTCGCTCTAGCCTTGTCCGTCCTGCGCTAGAAATTGAGCCTTACTTGCAATTCGACGCGGCGGGCGCTTCCGCTGAGCGGTCCACCACCGCCTGGCCCGAAGAAACCGAAGCCGCCTGCCGACGAGTTCGATTGACCGAACAACGGCGAACTGAGGTTGCCGATGGGC
>CAKZOF010000414.1 GCA_937135995.1 uncultured Pyrinomonas sp. | reverse complement strand
GCACCGTTTTGATTGATCGCCGAGCAGAGCGCATCGGCCCACACGGCGATCGCGAGCGGCGTCGGGTTGAACAGCCCGTAGTAGCGCGGACTCGGGATGTTCATCGCGTGCGGCAGGATGTCACGCGCGAAACGCGCGAGCAGTTCTTCGGCTGCGCTTCCCTCGATGGGCAATGGTTCGTCGAAGAGCTTTTCGAGTTCCTGCGGCGTCGCCGTCGAACAAACGCGTGCCTCTTCCAAGCGGCGCACGTAGTCGCTGATGAGCCGCGTGACCTCGCGCCCCAGCGCTTCGTGCTCGCTGGCCAATCGGTCCGTTGTGCGCGGTGAGTTTTTCATTCGTGGCGAAACGCGATAGATTCTCTCGTCGAGATGCAGGACAAGACGGCGACCGAACAGTTCGCGCGCGCGCTCGAGCGTCATGCCGAAGAGTATGGCGTGCGCTTGAGGCACGAACAGGTGGCGCGGTTATGCGCCTACCGCGAAATCACGGCGATGTGGAACGCGCGCCTGCATTTGGTCGCGCCGTGTTCGCCGACGGAGTTCGCCACGCGCCACGTGCTCGAATCGTTGACAGCGACGGCCCACTTTCCGCCGAACGCGCGCGCAGTCGATGTCGGATCGGGCGCCGGGCTGCCGCTCATCCCGTGCTTGATCGTACGCCCCGATGTACGAGGGACGCTCATCGAGGCCTCGCGCAAAAAGGCGATCTTTCTGCGCGAAGCGCTGCGCGCGACCGCCATCGACGACGCGCAGGTCGTCGCCGAACGATTTGAGAATCTCCCGCCGCCTGCAGCCGATGTCATCACCTGTCGCGCGCTCGAACGTTTCAACCGGATGCTCCCGCGGCTCATCGAGTGGGCACCGCCCGAAAGCACTCTGCTTCTTTTCGGCGGGCCGGAACTGAGTGCACAGCTCGACGATCTCGGCCTGCCACACGAACGCACGGCATTGCCGCGCTCGCAGCGGCGTTTTCTGCTTATTGTCGGCCCGCGACGCGACGTGATTCGCGGTCGCGAATCAGATCGCCGCTGAAGACCTCGATCACGCCCTTGACCGTGCCGACGATGGGCGTTGCATCGAGGCCGACATGGACTAGCCCACGCAGCAACCCCTTCTTTTTGATCTCGTAACTGGCAAGTCCCAAAGCGACCGCCGTGCCGATCACGGGGATCGGTTTGATCAAACGTTTGGCGACGCGCCATCCGGCGGCGCGGGCCACTCGACGCCCAAGGCTCGATGCCATCGGTGCTGCTCCTTGAAGCTGATCGATGGACCGATTCGATCTTGCGCGCTGTTGCTTTCGCCACTCGCGCGGCGCGCAAAGTCTCGTTTCAATCCGACTCGGTTCGCCAACGATCTCGCAAGTTCCTGCTCTATGTGCCCTAGGTCAAGCCCAGTTCCGCGCGCAAGCGACGTTCATCGTAAGGCGACAGGGCAAAGGCGCGTCCTTCGACTTCGAACGTCGGCACTTTGCGCTTGCCGCCGTTGATGCGCATCACGTGCGCGGCGGCCTCTTCTTGCTGCTCGATGTCGACCTCTTCGTACTCAATCCCGCGTTCATTCAAGAAACGTTTTGCGTGGCGGCAATCGCCACACCAGCGCGTCGTGTAAATCTTGATCCTCTTCATTTTCGCTAACAAGCGAGCCGTTTTCGGCAAAGCTCCTGTCTATTGTAGCCAAGGTTTCGCACCGCTGGCTAGCCGCCCTCGCCCCTTGACGCGCACCTGACACTTGGCGCAATCTTCCGACACGCAAGCTTTCTCAGAACCTTCGAGCGATGTTCATCACCGGGTGTTTGAAGTGGCCGGAGATGCGCCCCGTGGCGCTCGATCTGATCGAGCGCGTGCGCGCAGGGCACGGCACCGGAAGTTTTCGGATCCCGGCAGCCGACTTCGTGCGCGTCTTCGCGCCCAACGCGACGACAACGGAACTGGACAAGGTGGCCCGGCGCGGCGACATCCACTTCGTCGCCGAGGCCGAAGATGGCGGAGGCTTTCGCTTAGCGACCGGCGAAAGCGCGCTCTTCGACCTTGGGCGCGAAGGATTGGTCGTCAAGCTCCCGGCCAGACCGCTCAGCGGCACATACGGTTTGCTCGCCGACGGCTTTCGCATCCAGTTCGCGCGTGGCGAAGAACTGGAGGGTTGCCGCCGTTTCTTCCTGCTCATCTGCCATCGCGTCGTCGGCGTGGAAGTAACGCGCGCCCGCGTCTATGTCGAGATGCCGACGCGCTTGCTCGACCTGTGCGTTGAATTCGATTGAACGCAGCGCGCAGCTCATCTCTGGCACACTCGCCCAGTTCGATTCTTCGCTTCGAGCCGAGAGAGCCTCGACGCTAGCGCGCTCTTCCGACAGCGACCCGCGGTTTGGGCCAGTGACCTTCATAATGACAACGGCGGTGTGATAGATTCTGCGGCCCGATGGATTCCCCGCTCATCATCGTCAACCGAAACGCCGCGCAGGCCCAGCGCGCATGGCCGCGCGTGCGCGATCATCTTCGCCAGCACGGCATCGCGTTCGACGTCTGCGAGACCGAACGCGCTGGCGATGCGCAGCGCGAAACGCGACGCGCCCTCGCCGCAGGACGAAGGTTGATCGCCGTGCTCGGCGGCGACGGGACGACGGGCGAAGCGGCGGCTGGCTTCTTCGAGCCCGTCCGCAACTTCGCAGACGAACTACGCCCCATCAATCGAGAAGCGGCGCTGGCGCTGCTGCCCGCCGGAACAGGCGACGATTTCGCCCGCGGGTTGGTCGGCTACCGTGCCAGCCTCGACGCTTGGCTGGCGAGATTGGTTGCGAGTTGCCGCCAAGATCGCCCTGCGACGCGAACCGTCGATGTGATCTGTGCCGAATGCGCTGGCAGCGCCCCTTTCGTCTGCCTCAACGCGGTGACCATAGGCTTCGGAGCCGAAGTCTGCGCGCGCGTTGCCGCGCAGCGCGGCACGCTGCGCCGCCTGCCGGGCGAGGTGCGTTTCACGCTCGCGGCACTCGCCGCGCTCAACGGTTGG
Source organism: uncultured Pyrinomonas sp. (assembly GCA_937135995.1). Classification (GTDB taxonomy): domain Bacteria; phylum Acidobacteriota; class Blastocatellia; order Pyrinomonadales; family Pyrinomonadaceae; genus Pyrinomonas. Next base: position 1,695 of record CAKZOF010000414.1, on the reverse strand, counting down.
CATGAAGTGCCGCTGCGCGTCACGGTGGATGGTGAAGCGGTGGAATACAGCTCGAACCTGATCGCCGTCACGAGCGGACCGTACGCCGGCGGGGGCATGATGCTCGCGCCGACGGCGCGCTCCGATGATGGGGTGCTCGACATCATGTTAACCACGGGCGTGACGCGAAAGGTCGTGCTTCGCGAGCTACCGCGCACGCGCGACGGTGCTCATCTGCACAGCCCCGTGGTCCGCATGTTGCGCGGCGAGCGCGTCGAGATCGAACCGCTCGGAGAGAACCTCCGCGTTGAAGCCGATGGCGACGTGCGGGGCCTGCTTCCACTCCGTCTGCGCGTCGTCGCCAAAGCGCTGCGCATCGTCTTTTGACGTGCAGCCGTGGTGTTCGCAAAGGGGCGCGCTTCGCTCTATTCGAGACGTCAATTCGAGATGCGGCAGGTGAGATCGATGAGAACGCGAGAGGAAGCAAGCTGTAGTCTTGGCGCTCAATCGCTCAATGCGCGCGCGAAGAATTCGATCACGCGCCGGTCGTAAGCCTCGCCCTGCTCCGCCGGAGCTGAGACAACGTTCAATCCGCTAAGCGCAAGGTTGTCATGGAGTTCGACTTCGACCGAGGGCGGGAAGCAGCGCGCCACTTCGGCGGTTGATTGCTGCCAACGCGGCGCGTCGCTGCCGGCCAGCAAGAGCACCTTTTCGCCTTCGGCGCGGCGCGCCGCGTCGCACGCGGCGAACGCATCGTAGCGGCCCAGCAGAAAGAGCCGCGCGCCGGTTTGGGCTAGCCAGTTGAGCGGCGCAAACGAGATGCCGATGCGCTTTTCGATCGCCGCGCGAAGCAGGTCGTCGGGCGACGCCGGCACGGAATCGAGGACGACGGCGCGAATCTGCCGATCCTGTGCGACGGCGCGCAACGCGGCGTAGGCCCCGAGTTCAACGCCGTACACGCCGACGTAATCGCCGACCAGCGGCGCGCCACGCGCCGTGCGCAACGAGCGCAGGAAACCGATTGCGTCCAGCACGTCGTCCGCTTCGCGCGCGCCCAACGTGGTCCAACCATTCGATTGATTCGGGCCGTGCCCGCGCAAGTCGGGCCATAATACGGTGAAGTTAGTCGCTTCGTTCAACTTCACACCAAGGTTGAACAACCACGAACGGTTCGCGCCATAGGCGTGCACGAGCACCACGGCGGGCGCGCCTTCCGCTCCACGCAACAACCATCCGCGTGCTGGCGTGCCGTCGCGTGTGGTCCACGTCTCTTCCGTGGCGCGCAGTCCGCGATCGCTCAATCGCGCATACTGCTCTGGCGTCACCATGTACGGGCGGCGCGGCGGATGCGTCGCCTCGTACACCGACCAACCGGTCAAAGCGCCGATGGCCAGCAGCAGCAACAGCAGGATCGGCAAAAGAGCCTTGAAAAACTTTTTGATCTTCCGTCGTCGAGGTGGCATCTTGGCTTCACAAGCGCGGATGATCTTCGCGCCTTTCTGCGCCCGACTCGTCGCTGATGGCGCAGGTTTGCTGCTCGGCGGAGGATTGAGCGACGTCGAAAGCGCCGCAGGCCAACAACGCGCAAGCGCGCGCGTAATCGTCGGGTGAGTTGACGTTGAACAACAGCCACTCGCTGTTCGGCAGCGCGGCGTACTCTTCCCATGCAACCGCGCGCACGCGCTCCAATCGAGCGAGCAATGTGTGGACGCGCTT
>CAKZOF010000413.1 GCA_937135995.1 uncultured Pyrinomonas sp. | reverse complement strand
ACACCCGGTAGAAGCCGACGAGCGAGGGTATGTCCACGAGCTCGATGAGGGCCGCGATCACGATCGCGCCGCCGACGAGCGGTAGTTGCGTGACTTGCTGCGGCGTGAAGTTTTGTGACAACTGACTCTGCGTCGCATCGATCAAGCCCGAAGCTGCTGTCACTTCAACGGTCGCGCCGACGCCGCTCGGTTCAAGTTGAATGTCAAGGTTGTTTTCTGTTCCGAGGCGAATCGGAACGTTCTCAACGGTTCGAGGTGCGAACCCTTGGGCTGTGACCTCGACGCGGTAACGGTTCCCTGGAACGAGATTGGTGACGCGATAGAAACCTTCGGAATTGGTTTGAACTTCGCGCGTTTGTCCCGTCTCTTCATTGGTTATTTTGACGGTCGCGCCAGCTACTGCGGCGCGATTAGGGTCCACCACCACGCCTTGCAGGTTGCCCGTTGTGACCTGTGCGCTAGCAAGCGCTGGGATGAACAACAAAAACAGCCAAAGTGCCCCCTGCGAGAGCACGAAATGGCGAGGGAATCCACTCATTTTACAAACCTCCGAGATGGTAATTCTGCGGCGCTGAAGCCCGCAAGCGTCTTCGCTGGAATGCTTGCGAGAGAAGCAATTTCTGTGCCTGCGCTCTGCCGGAAACTCAAGTCACTGATAAAGCAGGGTTTAGTCAGACAGATGGGAGGAGCGAGAGGTTTTTTGATCCAAATTTTTGGATTCACCGTCCAAAAATTTGGATTTACTCAAACGTGACAGTTGTCAGCAAGCGGCGATCAAGCGTGCGAGCGACGAGGAGTCGTGCGCCCGAACGGCGATGCCCAACCGCCGTTCAAGATCCGCGAGCGTGGTGCCATCGAGCATAAGGTCTTCATCGCCGCGCAGCGCCGCTCGGGGAACGATCAAGAAATCTCCTTCGATTGCGTCGCGCGCGGCCAGGACGTCTTGCCCGGTGATCAATCCGGCGACGACGATCTCCGGTCCGAAGTAGGTGTTCTCCACGGCCACCACGTGCAAGCGCGTGCCGAAACGCGCGTTGATGCGGTTCAACCTTTCGCGCAAGATGGGCGCAAAGAGCTTGCCTGTCATCACCGTCGCGCGCAAGCGTTCGGCGTGCGCGGGCGGGCGGCGCTGCAATCTTCTCCAGAGAGCGTTGAACCGTTCGTGAAAAGCGCGCACCATGCCGACGCCATCTTCGATTTGCGGGTAGTCGCCGTAGTGACGGCGTCCGGGCACCGGGCGTCCCGCGCGGAGGTAGATTTCGTCGCCGAGAAAAGCGAAGTTCGTTCCGAGCTTTCTGCGCAGACGGCGCTGGAGCGGGGCGACGTCGTCGATCACGCGCCGGCAGAACTCGGCCGTCACGGGCACAAGGCGCGGATCGCGGTTGTAGCGAGTCAACCCCAACGGCACGATGGCGACGCTGCGTATGCGCGGGTAGTGCGCAGCCAAGTCTTCGATCGTGCGGAGCAGCACCGGCCCATCGTTGATCGTCGGGCACAGGACCACCTGCGCGTGAATCTCGATGCCGGCATCCATCAGCCGCTGGAGTTTGCCGGAGATGTCGGCGCGGCGGCGATCTATGCCGAGCAGGTAAGCGCGCACATCCAAATCGGTCGCGTGAATCGAAACATACTGCGGCGAGAGTCGCTGCTCGATGACACGCTCCATCTCTTCTGCGGTGATCGAGGTGAGCGTCGTGTAGTTGCCGTAGAGAAAAGAGAGTCGCACGTCCTCATCACGGACAAAGAGGGCCGGGCGCGCGTCGGGCGGATTGCCCTTGCAGAAGCAGAAGATGCACTCGTTGGCACATTGACGCGGGACGATCTGCTCGAACGTCAACCCGAAATCTTCGTCCTCAGCCCGTTCGACCTCTATCTCCCACTGTTCGCCGTCCTTTTTGACCACTTCGAGCGTCAGATGGGTTTCGCCCGCTGCGTAGAAGTTGAAGTCCAAATAGTCGCGCACTTTGTGCCCATTGACGCGAATGATGCGGTCGCCGGGCTCGAGTTCGAGTTCGGCGCCGAGGCTGCGGGCGGCAACATCGGCGATCTCCGCGCCGCGGCGGCGGATCTTCAACGTAGCTGGCGTGACGGCGAATTCGTACATGCCTTTGGTGTTCGTTGGAGCGCGAACCTGCAAGTATAGCACACTGCGCCGAGTCAGCTTCACCGGTTGGGTCTCGTTCAAGCTTTGCTGCGAGCGAGAGAAGTCGGGATGACATTTTCCTGTCAGATTGACGAAACGGTGGCGTGTCCGGGTGAGAGAGTGGCCTCTTTGCAGGAGTCCCGGGCCGGTGACGAAAAATCGCACGCCGGTCCACCAAAAATCGTCAACCGCGCCATTCAGCGCGTTGGTTTGGCTAACATGGCCGGTGCGAGCGGCGAAGGAGCGCCCGTCTTTGGCTACCTCAAAGGGAAAGGCACGAAGTTTGCTTGATACGGGGCTGCCCTTGTCATTTTCGAGGGAGGGATTGGGGGAAATGCGAAGCGCTCTGGAGAACACGGTCGAACTGGCAGCGATGCCCGAGGCGGCGACGCGCGGCACGGTGCTGTTGGTCGAAGATGATCGTGCGGTGCGGCGCTACATGGAAGTTTTGTTGCAAAAAGAGGGTTTTGCCGTGATCCCTGCCGCCGATGGTTTGGAAGCGATGAAACTCTCTCTGTCGGCTCGCTTCGATGTGGTTATCACCGATGCCATCATGCCGCAGCTCAACGGCTACGAGCTGTGTCGTTTCTTCCGGCGTCACCCGCGTTTCATGCAGGTGCCGGTGGTCTTGCTAAGCGGCATGGAGCAGAACGGCGCGTTCAAGGACGAGACGGCGATGCCGGATGCCTTTTTATCGAAGCCGGTCAACCCGGAACAGTTGTCAGCGTGTCTGGCGAAGCTCGTCGGTAAATAGTTCACGATCGCTTGCGCGACCCCTTAGCGCCAGAACCCTCATCCTTCCGCCTCCTTGGTAAAACTTATGGAGCGAGCCGCGTGTGGCTCGCTCCTAATTTTTGCCGCCGTCTTTTGATGGGAATGCGCGCATCGGGCTAGTTCTAATTCTTCTACCGCGCTGTTTTCAGTGCGCTGCCCAAGAGGTTTTCGAGCGGCGTGTAAGGCAAACCTTGTGATTCGGCGACCGCTTGGTACGTGATATGTCCGGCGTAGGTGTTGACGCCGGCGCGCAAGCCCGCGTCTTCGGCGATGGCTTCGAGAAAGCCGAGATTGGCCAGCTTGAGCGCGTAGGGCAGCGTCGCGTTGGTCAGCGCAAAAGTCGAGGTACGCGGCACGGCGCCGGGCATGTTGGCGACGCAGTAGTGAAGCACGCCTTCGACGTAGTAGGTTGGATCCGAATGCGTGGTCGGGTGCGTCGTCTCGATGCAGCCGCCTTGATCTACTGAAACGTCGATGATGACCGCGCCGTTCGGCACGTCCTTGAGCATCGCGCGCGTGACGAGCTTGGGGGCAGCGGCGCCCGGAATCAACACGGCCCCGATGATCAGGTCGGCATGGCTGATCGCTTCGTGAATGGAATAGGAGTTCGAGGCGAGCGTCGTGATGCGCGACAGGAAAATGTCGTCGAGTTCACGCAGCCGGTCGAGGTCTTTGTCGATGATCGTCACCTGCGCGCCCATGCCGACGGCGATCTTGGCCGCGTTGGTGCCAACGACGCCGCCGCCTAAGATCACAACTCGCGCCGCAGGCACGCCGGGGACGCCGCCCAAGAGCACGCCGCGCCCGCCGCCCATCTTTTCGAGATAATGAGCGCCGATCTGCACGGACATGCGCCCGGCGACTTCCGACATCGGCGTCAAAAGCGGCAGATGGCCGTGCCGGTCGGTGATGGTTTCGTAAGCGATGCCGGTCACACGGCGTTCGAGAAGCTGGCGCGTCAATTCGCGATCGGGCGCAAGGTGCAGGTATGTGAAGAGTATCTGCCCTTCGCGCATGCGCCCGTATTCGGGTTCGATAGGCTCTTTGACCTTGACGATCATCTCGGCTTCGGCCCAGACGTCATCAGCCGAATCGAGGATGGTCGCGCCCGCTCGCTGATAGAGCGAGTCTTCGAAGCCGGAGCCTTCGCCTGCGCCGCGCTCGACCAAGACGCGATGGCCAGCGTCCGTCAACGCGCGCACGCCCGCAGGCACAAGCCCGACGCGATATTCGTTGTCTTTGATCTCTTTTGGAAGTCCTACGATCACTACCTTTTTTCTCCTAGATGATTTATGCTGGATGCCGCTTTGGCTGCGGCATCACCGGGAAAGTTCTCCTGCCATTCAACGCTGCGCGGCGGAAAGTCGGCCACACGTTTTCACTCTATCTTCGCCGTATCGATCTGTGCGCGTTGAAGTCTTCCGCTGTAATCGACGTAAACGGCCTTCCATTCGCTGAAGATGTCGAGCACTTGCGTGCCCGCTTCACGATGCCCGTTGCCGGTCGCTTTGGTCCCGCCGAACGGCAGGTGGACTTCGGCGCCGATGGTCGGCGCATTGATGTAGAAGATCCCCGTGTAGATCTCGTTCATCGCGTGGAAGGCGCGGTTGACATCCTGCGTGTAGATCGA
>CAKZOF010000412.1 GCA_937135995.1 uncultured Pyrinomonas sp. | reverse complement strand
TGATCTCCGCTAAAGCCGCACAGGACCAACGAGGCGCGCAAACGCGCGATCCGTTTGACACGGCGGAGCTCGAAGCGCCCGAGCCGCCGGTCTTTGCCGCGGCCGAAGCGCGTCCCGTGGTTGTTTTGCCGGAAACGTCGGCACCTCCTTCTCAAGTGGCACCCGCTGGTCGTCAGCGTTTGCTCCTGTGGATCGCGGGCTTCGCCATCTGCTCGATCGCAGCCGTTGTGGCGGCTTGGCTGTTGGCCTTGCGCACGCTCCAGCACACGCCGGCAACCGCGGAACAGCAACCGACGCCTTCCACCGATGCGCGCGCGTTGGCGCGGAGCCGAGTCGCCGAGGCTGAGACGTTGCTCGCCGCTGGCCGAACCGACGACGCACTCGCGCGCTTGCGCGAAGCTATTGCGCTCGATCCGACCAACGCTGAAGCTTACAGGCGACTGGGCAACGCGCTGCTGCTCACTGGCGCACGCCGGGAAGCGATCAACGCCTTTCTCGCGGCTGTCGCCAACGCGCCCAACGACCGGGCAGCATGGCGCGCGCTGGCCGACGCGCAAATGGATGAAGGCATGTACAGAGAGGCGGCGGAAAGCTACCGCCGACTCTTTGCCCTTTCAGTCGATCCGCAAGGCAGTGAAGACGGTGTGCGCCTGCGGTGGGCAGAGGCGTTGCTCCGTTCCGGCCAAACGGCGGAAGCGCGTGCGCTGCTGCAGTCGCTCGCGGTGTCGCCCGTGGCAGCGGTGGCGGGCGAGGCGCGACGGCGGCTCGCCGAGTTTCTTCCGCTGCCGACGCCGCCACCAGTGGCTGGCGCTTCGCCGCTTCCGCCGGGACCAACGCCGTCGCCGACCGCCGGCTCACCAATCCAAACTTCACCACCGACACCGCCAGCGACCACGGCCACGCCGTCGCCTTCTCCGCCCGCCTCGAACGGGTCGGCGCCGCGCGAAAGGTTCGAACGTGGGGTCGCGCTCTGGTCGCAAAACAGAGCGGCGGCGCTCGAAGAATTTCGTGCGGCGAGTCGCGCCGGCATCAGCGATGCCTACTACTATCTCGGCCTGAACATCGCCGAAGGGCGCGACCCGCGCCAGCTATCGCGCGCCGAACTCATCTCTGCGCTCTACTACTTCCAGATGGCACGCGCTGGCGGCGGACGTACGGCGGCGCAAGCGCGCCGTTACGAAGAACGGCTTGGACAAGAGTACGACCGTCGCCGTGGGCAAGCGCCGCGATGACGAAAGGAAGCGCGAAGACGAAGCAGCTCGCGCTCCTTGCTCCCGGAGGCAAGCGCCGTGAAAAGACGCGGCCCGGATGGGCAGCGCAGCGGCCTTTTGTTCGAAGCGGGGCGCGCCCGGAGTTTGCAGACCGGAAGCTACAAGGGGCGTCGGACGTCCGATCCGTTTGGCGTGCAAAATGCCGCTTCGGCGTGTACGCGCGACGGGTATTTGAAACTTCCGCGTCGCTCGGCGCGTAAGAAGATCCGATCGTTTTCGAGAGACGATGCCAACGCTCATCATCAAATCTCCAGGGCGAGCGCCCGAAAGAGTCGCGGTGGACCAACTGCGCATGACCATCGGGCGATCAGCGCGCAACGACGTCTGCCTGCGAGATCCCTTCGCGTCGCGCGTGCACGCCGAAATTCGGCGCGAGGGTAACATCTATTTTTTGCGCGACCTTAACTCGGCCAACGGCACCTACCGCAACGGACTACGGATCGCCGAGGCCGTGCCGCTCGACGATGGCGACGTCATCTGCATCGGTGAGACCGAATTGGTCTTTCACGAAGCCGACGACACGCAAACTTCCACGCTGTCCATCGCTGACGGACGCGCCTTACCCGAAGCGACCATCAACATCTCATCGGTGGACCGAACGACTTCGGGACTGCTGGAAGCGATCGAAGAAGCGCGCCAACGCGCGGGCGTCTCGGTCGCGCCGAGCTATCAGGTGGCGCAAAGAAGCGAACTGCTCGCGCTCATCAGCAAAGTGGGTGTGACGTTGCTCGCTTCGGCCACGCTCGATGAGACTTTGCAACAGATCGCCTCGCTCGTCTTCGATGCGGTGCCCGCCGAACGTTGCATCATCATGCTGCGCTCGGATGAGACGGGCGAACTGAACGTGCGCGTAGCAGCGACACGCGCGGCGCGCGAAACGGTGGGCGAGTTTCGCGTCAGCCGCTCGGTGATCGAAGAGGTCATCGGGCATGGGCGCTCCGTGCTCACCTCGGATGCCGAACACGATCCGCGCTTTGCCCACACGACGACGGTGCGTGGCATACGCTCGGTGCTCGCCGTGCCGCTCGGCGTCGGAGATCGTATCTTCGGCATGATCTACGCCGATTCGCCGTTGACCGAAGTGCGCTTCACCGAAGATCATTTGAAGATCCTGACGACGCTCGCTTCGGTCGCCGCCATTCGCGTCGAGAACGCGCGGCTGGCCGAAGAGCGAATCAAACGCGAGCGCCTCGAACGCGAACTTCAACTCGCGCGCGAGATACAGCAACGATTCCAACCAGCTGCGCCGCCGCGCATCGCGGGCTACGAACTTGAAGGCATCAGCTTTCCGTGCTACGAGATCGGCGGAGACTACTATGACTTCATCTTGCGTCCCGACGGGAAGTTGATCTTCACGCTCGGCGACGTTTCGGGCAAGGGGACGAGCGCCGCCCTTCTCATGTCGTCGCTTCACGCCGCCGTGCACGCACACGCTTTCTCGCCCGATTCCGCCGTCGAAAAGGTACGCGAAATCAACCGGTATTTAGCAACCAACATCCCGACGAACCGCTTCGTTACGCTCTTTTACGCCGAGCTCGATCCCACCATCGGCGAGATCGAATACCTCAACGCCGGTCACAATCCGCCACTCGTCGTCCGCGCTTCGGGCGAGGTCGAACGGATCGAAGCGACCTGCCTGCCGCTCGGGATCTTCGAAGAGGCGCCCTTTGCTGGCGGCTCGAACCGTTTAGATGCTGGCGACGTGATGGTCATCTACTCAGACGGCATCTCCGAAGCGTGCGACGAGCAGGGACGCGAGTTCGGCATCGAATCCCTGACCGAAGTTGTCGTCGCCAACCGGCATTTGAGCGTTTCTGCGCTGCGCGATCAGATCGAAGGCGCGCTCTCGCGCTTCACACACGGCGCGCCAGCCACCGATGATGTGACGCTGGTCATCATCAAAAGGCGCGAAGCGCAAACGGACTGATCACGCCGCGTCGAGCCGTGTTCTTCCCGGCTTGTGCATGCAGAAGCCCCCTTCTCGCCCGCTTCAGCCACTCCTCCGCCAGACGCCGTGCCCCTCGCTTCGCGGTTGAATTCGCCGCATCGGAAGCTAGCGCATGGCCCACGCAAGAACTTCTTAAGGGAGTTTTCATCGAAATATAACGAACGTTGCGGAACTCGCTGCCTCGCTCCCTTCTGAGCGTCCTCACGTCTTTTATCGAAAGAAAGATAACGAACGTTGCGGTCGGGCGATCAAGCGCTGCAACAAGCGCTCGACGTAATTTCCATCGAAATATAACGAACGTGTGCGGGCAACCATTCGCCGCCGCGCTTTCATCTACAAGCAGCTCGAAAAAAGACCCGACCAAGCGACCGCAAGGACCATCGTGAGCGATGGCGTTCGGTTCTTGTTCGGGTTTTTGGTTTGAGGAAAGATTCTTAAGGGGGTCTGAGTTATGCGTAAGTTTTTGTGGCTTCTTCTGCTTGCTCTTTTGCCCGTTCAACTAGCGTGGGCGCAAGTTCCGCAAGGGGATCGACCGCGTGCGGAGATATTCTTCGGTTACTCCAACCTTCAGGCTGAAGGGTTGCCCGGCGAAGAAGGACAGGATGACTCCTTCGACGATGAGGTCTTCGGCGAACGCGCCGGTCTCAACGGTTTCAATGCGGCGTTGACCGGCTACATCACGCGCCGCTTCGGGATCACGGGTGACTTCTCGTTCAACCAGAATGATCGAGACTTCACCGTTCCGGGCGGCCGCGGAAGTCTGAACACGCGCGTCATCAACGTTCTTGGTGGTCCCACCGTCAAGTTCTTCAACGACAGCCGCGTGACGCCTTTCGCGCGCGCGTTGTTCGGCATCGCCAACACGCGCTTCGAAGCGGAAGAGGAGCGTAACGTCGCTGGCGGCACACGCCGCAGCAGCTTCACGACCAATGCGACCGACTTTGCCATGGCGCTCGGCGGCGGAGTGGACGTGAAATTGAATGACCGCGTTGACCTTCGCGTGTTGCAAGTCGATTACAACCCGGTCTTTCTCCGTGACCGCTCCATCCAAGTGCTCGGCGGCGCCGGAGCGGTGATCCCGCAAAGACTCGAAGGACAAAGACAGGACAACATTCGCCTATCGTTCGGCGTCGTCTTCAGATAAAAAGGACGACACCGAGGCGGTCGGCTTCGTGACGGATCGAGGGCGCTCGTTTCAGGCGGAACGGGTGCCCCTTGATCCACATCAAAGCCAGGCGATCTTTTTTTGCGCGCCGAAGACACATGCGACCGTTCTTCCAACTAGCTCTCTTCGCGCAACTTGCCCAATTCAGCCAAGCTTTTCTTGA
>CAKZOF010000411.1 GCA_937135995.1 uncultured Pyrinomonas sp. | reverse complement strand
GCGAGCCGCACGGCCTCTTCGTTGTCCGAGTAGTAGTTGTCCCCGTCCGAAAAATGGAATGGATAGACGTTCCAATCATGCGGGTTGTAGCGCTCTTTGATGATGTCGAGCGCCAGCCGGTACGCGCTCGAGACGACCGTTCCGCCCGATTCGCCTTGCGTAAAGAACTGTTCTTCGGTCACTTCGCGCGCTTCCGTGTGATGCGAGATGAAGACGATGTCGACGTTGTCGTACTTCGTGCGCAAGAAACGAACCATCCAAAAATAGAACGAACGCGCGATGTACTTCTTGAACTCGCCCATCGATCCTGAAACATCCATCATGGCGATGACGACGGCGTTCGACTCGTAACGTTGCTCCTCTTCCCACGTCTTGAAGCGCAGGTCCTCTTTTTTGACGTTGCCGAAACGCGGCACGCCGCGCTCGCGCGCGTTGCGCTTGATGTTCTCGAGGATCATGCGCCGCTTGTCGAGATTGGCCATGACGCCTGCTCGGCGGATCTCGGTAAAGCGCGTGGTCTTCGAGGGCACGGCGCGCTTCGCTTTGTCTTCAAGAAAGGGGAGCTGCAAGTCTTCGAAGATGAGCGCCGCGATCTCGTCGATGTCCACTTCCGCCTCGTAGTATTCGCTGCCGCCCTCGCCGCCCGCCTGCCCACTCCCTGATCCCGGGCCGCCTTGCCCTTCGCGCGCGATCACGTCGCCCACTTTGGTGTTGCCGTCGCCCTGCCCGACGTGACGCCGTTTCCGGTGATCGAAACGGAACTTGTACTCTTCGAGCGAGCGAATCGGCACTTTGACGGTCTTCTTCCCGTCGGAGAGGATGATCGCCTCGTTGGAGACGATCGAACCCAAATTCTGGCGAATCGCCTCGCGCACGCGCTCTTTGTGCCGCTCCTGATCGATGATGCCCTTGCGTTGCAGTGACCAATCGTTGCGTTGAATCATCATCGGCCCTCACCCTCTGCTCAAGAGGCGTTCGATCTTCAAGAGATCGCGTCGCTCGACCATGCTTCTTCTCGCTCTAGGCCCTCGATGCGATCGCCAACATCAGCTAGCGTGCGCCGCACTGAGGGACGTGCTGTAGCTCCGGCTTTCGAGACCGCGCGCGACCGCTGGCGCCTACTCCCTCGGCGAATGGAGCGATTCTCTCCGTCCTTTTCCGATCGGCAAGGCTGTGTTCATCCCTTCACCGTTTCGCGCGCTCGCTTTCTTCTTCCGAAGAGTTCGCCCGCGCTTCCTCACTGCAAAAGCGCGGGCGGGCAGCGGCGCGTCGGCCTGCAGTCGCTAACGCGACAGCAACGTACCGACGTAGTTGAGAAGCTCGTTGGCGCAGACCGGGCAGTAGCCGTGCTCGCGGACGAGGCGGTCGATCACCTCGTTGATGCGCCGCAACTGGTCTGGATCGGGCGTCTTGGTCGAGGTGGTGATCTTCACCACGTCTTTCAGATCAGCGAAGATCTTCTTCTCGATCGCTTCCTTCAACCGCTCGTGCGACGTATAGTCGAACGCTTTGCCCTTGCGGGCGTAGGAAGAGATGCGGATCAAGATCTCCTGCCGGAAGGTGTTCTTCGCGTTCTCGGTGATCCCGATCTGCTCTTCAATGGAGCGCATCAGTTGTTCATCAGGCTCCATCTCCTCTTCGGTGATCGGATCCTTGATTTTCTCCTTGTTGCAGTAAGCCTCGACGTTGTCGAGGTAGTTATTGCACAGAGTGCGCGCCATCTCTTCGAACGAGTAGACGAACGCGCGCTGCACTTCGACCTTGGCGATTTCGTCGTACTCTTTGCGCGCCAAGCTGATCAAGTTCAGGTAGCGCTCGCGCTGTTCGGGCGTGATGCCGGTGTGCGTGTCGAACCCATCTTTGATCGCACGCAGCGCGTCGATCGGCGTCAAGCAAGTGACGCCGTCGCGCACGAGCGCCGACGACAGCCGATTGATGATGTAACGCGGGCTGATGCCGTCCATGCCCTCGCGCTCGGCCTCTTCCTTGAGCTCGCGCACGTCTTTCGACTTATACCCCTCTACCTCTTCGCCGTCGTAAAGCTTCATCTTCTTGACGAGGTCGACGTTGGCGCGTTTCGGCTCTTCGAGCCGCGTCATGACGGCGAACATCGCGGCAACCTTCAGCGTGTAGGGCGCGATGTGGACGTTGCGCAGAGCTTCCGATTGCTTGAGGAGTTTGTCGTAGATGCGCTCTTCCTGCGACACGCGCAGGTTGTAGGGGACGCGCACCAAGATGATGCGGTCCTGCAACGCTTCCGACTTCTTGTTGCCCGCGAAAGCGATGTATTCGTTTTCGTTGGTGTGCGAAACGATCACCTCGTCGGCGTAGATCATCGCAAAGCGCCCGGTCTTGATCGATTGCTCTTGCGAAAGCGTTAAGAGCGAATACAAGAACTTCTCGTCGACTTTGAGCATCTCAACGAACTCCATGATGCCGCGGTTGGCGATGTTCAGCTCGCCATCGAACCGATACGCGCGCGGGTCCGACTCGACGCCCACTTCGCCGATGGTTGAAAGATCGATCGAGCCAGTAAGCTCCGTGATGTCTTGACTTTTCGGATCCGACGGGGCGAAGGTACCGATGCCGATGCGGTCCTTTTCCGAAAAGACAATGCGATGCACGCGCACGTCCTCATGCCGTCCGTGATAAACGTGCTCGAGCATGTAACGGCACTGCGGGCATAGATCACCTTCGATGTAGATGCCGTAGTGCTTTTCGATCTCGGGGCGCAACTCATGCGGGATCAAGTGCAGCGGCTCTTCGTGCATCGGGCAATCCTTGATCGCGTAGACGGCCCCTTGATCGGTGCGCGTCCACTCTTCCAGCCCGCGCTTGAGCATGTTGACGATGGTTGATTTGCCGCCGCCGACAGGGCCCATCAACAGCAGGATGCGTTTGCGGACCTCGAGCCGCTGCGCAGCGGATTTGAAGTATTCGACGATCTTCTGGATCGACTCTTCGATGCCGAACAGTTCGCGTGCGAAGAAGTTGTAGCGTATGATTTCGTCGCGGGTCCCTTCGTTGATCTTCTCCACACCCGCCGCATGAATCATCTCGTTGATGCGCGCGTGTGATAGTTGCGCGAGCTTCGGATTTTGCACGACCAGTTCGAAGTAGTCGCGGAACGTCCCTTCCCACCGCAGCGCTTCGCGCTCGCGCCGCAACTGCTCCAGGCGTTCGCTGATGTCGAACCCCTTGTTTCTGTCTTGCTCTTGCATATCTCTTCTCTGCACTTGCCAACTTCGCGTTGCGACGTCCGTCGGATCGTTA
>CAKZOF010000410.1 GCA_937135995.1 uncultured Pyrinomonas sp. | reverse complement strand
GGTTTGCTCGCTCGGCATCACGGCTTGACTCTGAGCGCCGGTTTGAGCTTGCCCCATCGTTTCGGTTTGCTGCTCGGTCTGCTGCTGAGTCTGTTCTGTTGTTTGAGATGCGGCACGCGGTTGGCGTCGTCCTCTTCCGCGACGCCGAGTCGGAGTCGTCGGCTGTTGGTTCATCTCGCCGGACTGTTGTCCGGTCTGCTCAACGGCGCCGGCCATCTCCTGACTTTGCTGGCCGGACTGATTCATCTCTTGCTGCCCCTGTTCACTGGTCCGGCGCGCGACGTTGCGGCGTGGGTTGCGCCGACCACGGCGCGGCGCGCTCTGCGCGCCCGTCGCGTCGCTTTGCGACTGCGGCTGCTGCGCCCAAACCAGATCGGCAACCGCAAGCACGGCGACCAATCCCAAGGTCAACAGGGAAAGCAACGGTCTTGTTGCGCTTTTGGTCCTCATTGTCCTCTCCTCCAACCCCTTTGGGAATTTCGCGCGTCGTGCAACGCGCGTGATCACGTTCGCGACCGTTGATCGGAATCATTGGCGAGAAGACAGCGTGCGCCGAATCGCTAGATCGTCTCTCCCCAGAGCACGTTTCCAGACCCTGTCGAGCGGCTTCGACGCTCACTGCGTCCTTTACCAATGGCGCGCCCGGCGTCGGTCGCAGGCGGTCCGCAGCGCGCTTGCAAATGGCCACCGGGGGGATCGGGGGAACGGTTCAAAAGAAACCTTCGGCGGCGACCAACCGGCTGTTAGTTTGGCACAAGATGGCACGCATTGCAGCAAGAATTTTCGCACCGCAAAGCTTCGGGGGAGGATCATTGGAACGGCACGCCGACGAGCGCCGGCGGCAGCACGAACGGTCCCAAGTGCGGCCCGGCATAATTCAAGCTAACGCGCAGAGCCAACTCCAACGCATCGCGCGTCCGTTCAGGCAGGATCACGGCGTCGACGTAGCCGCGCGCCGCCGCAAAGCGCGCGTCTAATTGGTGTTCGTAATCGGCGCGCACCTTCTCCATTTCGGCTTTGAGTTTTTCGTCCGGCTCGCGCCCTTCGCGCCGCAATTTTTCGAGCTGCGTGCCGAACACGGCCTGCACTGCCGATTCGCCTTCCATGACGCCCATTCTTCCGGTCGGCCAACTGAAGATGAAATCAGGATCGAAGCCCTGTCCGGCCATGGCGTAGTAACCGGCGCCGGAAGCGTGATTGATCGTCAGGACGATCTTCGGTACGGTGGCCGTCGCCATCGCTTCAACGAAACGCGCGCCGGCGCGGATGATCCCGGAATGTTCGGCTTCGGCCCCGACCATGAAGCCGGAAACATCTTGGACGAAGAGGAGCGGTGTGCGATGACGGTCGCAGAGATCGATGAAATAGGCCGCCTTCTCAGCCGATTCGGTGTAGATGATGCCGCCGAAACGCGGCGGGCCGCCGTCTGCTGGGCGGATCAGCCCACGATTGTTCGCTAACACACCGACCTGGATGCCGCGCACGCGCCCGTGTCCGGTGATCAGTTCTCGCGCATAATCGGCTTGAAACTCGTCCAAGTGGCCCTCGTCTAACAGGCATCTGAGGACTTCGTAGGCGTCGTATGGTTGCCGGTGGTCGTCCGGCAGAAGGTCGTAGATGTCCGTCTCCGGACGCCCGGGTTCACGCGCGTCGCCGATCGCCGCTGGCATGCGCACCGGCGGCGGCAGCTCGGCGATCAACTCTCGGATCTTGGCGATGCACGCCTCGTCGTCGGGCGCACGGTAATGGGCGACGCCGGAAACGGCCGTGTGCGTGCGCGCGCCGCCTAAAGTCTCGTTGTCGATGGTCTGCCCCGTGGCGCCCTTGACCAAATTCGCACCGCCAAGCCCCATAAACGAGGTGCCTTCGACCATCACGATGACGTCCGACAGCGCGGGCAGGTACGCACCGCCAGCGATGCACGGTCCCATTACGGCGGCGACCTGCGGCACGCGCAAATACCGGCGCATGATCGAATTGTAGTAGAAGATGCGGGCCGCGCCGTACTGACCGGGGAAGACGCCACCCTGATAAGGCAGATTGACGCCCGCCGAATCGACCAAGTAGATGATCGGCACGTGCGAGCGCATGGCGATCTCTTGCGCGCGCAAGATCTTCTTGATCGTCTCGGGCCACCACGAACCAGCTTTGACGGTGGCATCGTTGGCGACGACGACGACTTCGCGCCCGCTGACCCGTCCGATCACCGTCACCACTCCGGCGGCTGGTGCCGCTCCGTCGTACTGAT
>CAKZOF010000409.1 GCA_937135995.1 uncultured Pyrinomonas sp. | reverse complement strand
ATCGCCAAGGCGATTCACGAGCAAAGCCCGCGCGCTTCCAAACCGTTCGTCGTCGTCAACTCGCTCAATATTCCATCGGAGCTGCTCGAATCGGAACTGTTCGGCCACACCAAAGGTGCTTTCACCGGAGCCATCACCGCCAAAAAGGGGCTGTTCGAAGTTGCCGATGGCGGGACGATCTTTCTCGATGAGATCGGCGACCTGCCGTTCGAAACTCAAGCCAAGCTTTTGCGCGTGATCCAAGAACGCGAGTTCACACCACTCGGCGATACGGTGCCGCGCCGCGTCGACGTGCGCATTATCGCGGCGACCAACATCGACCTGCGCGAAGCAGTGCAACAAGGGCAGTTTCGCGAGGATCTCTACTACCGGCTCGCCGTCGTCCCCATTGAGCTTCCGCCGCTGCGCGAACGGCGCGAAGACATCCTGCCGCTCGCACAGCACTTCATCCGCAAGTACAACGCGGAGAACGGGCGCAACGTCTCCGAACACGTCTCGCCCGAAGTGCTGGCGCGCCTTGAAAACTATTCTTGGCCCGGCAACGTGCGCGAACTCGAAAACGTCATCGAGCGCGCCGTGGTCATCGCGCCGAGCGACGAGATCACGATCGAATGCTTGCCGCCGGAGATCAGCGATCCGCAGCGCGTCATTCATCGCACGCCGGCACCGAACGCTGCCGCGGCGGCGCTCGATGTCGGACGCGGCATCAACTTCTATGACGAAGTGCGCCGGTTCGAAATGGACCTGATCCGTCGCGCGCTGGAACAGACCAACTGGCACCAATCGCGCGCCGCGCGCCTGCTCGGTATGAACGCGACGACGCTCAACTCCAAGATCAAGGCTTACAACCTTCAGCAACGCCCGTAGCCGATGGCGACCACCGATCACGCGCTCGAGCTGACAACAGAAAGCGAGGCACGCTTTGACCGCGTGCGCCGACGCCTTGGGCTAGCCTTGGCTCCCGCCGTTTTCGCCCTCGTTTACTTGGCCGACTTCGGCGCGCTCAAACCGGAAGCGCACCGGCTGGCCGCGGTGATGGCTGCGGTGATCACGCTCTGGATCACGGAAGCGCTTCCGTTGCCGGCGACGGCGCTCATCGGAGCAGCGGCGTGCGTCGTCCTGCAAGTTGCGCCAGCCAAGGACGTCTTCGCGCCGTTTGCTGATCCGCTGATTTTTCTCTTCATCGGATCGTTCATCCTCGCGCGCGCCATCTTCCTTCACGAACTGGACCGGCGGCTCGCCTTCGGCGCGCTCTCGATGTCGTGGGTCGGCGCGCGCCCGGCACGCATCCTCTTCGTCTTCGGCGCCGTGACGGCCGCCATCTCGGCGTGGATTTCAAACACGGCAACCACGGCGATGATGTTCACCATCGGCATGGCGATCCTCGCTTTTCTTTTCCGCGCCGAACAACTGGGCGGACGAAAGATCGATCGCCGCTACGCCACGGGCTTGATGTTGATGACATCGTTTGCCGCTTCCATCGGCGGACTGGCGACGCCTATCGGCACGCCGCCCAACGTCATCGGATTGGGTTTCATCCGGCAGTTGGTCGGCGTCGAGATCTCGTTCTTCAAGTGGATGGCGATCGGCGTGCCCGTGGTCGTGGTCCTCTTTCTCTTCCTCTTCGCTTACCTGAACTTCTTCTGTCCCGCTGGCGTTGCCGAGCTTCAAGGGAGCAGTGAGGCCCTCCAGCGCGAACGCGAAAAGCTGGGCCCATGGACGCGCGGCCAACGCTCGACGCTGATCGCCTTCGGCGTCACCGTGCTGCTCTGGATCGCACCCGGCGTCGTCGCGCTGGTTGCTGGCGAAAAGAGCGCACTCTACCAACAGCTCAA
>CAKZOF010000408.1 GCA_937135995.1 uncultured Pyrinomonas sp. | reverse complement strand
TTCAGGTAAAGGACGCAAGAGATCGCGCGGTCTGCCGACGATGCGAAGCGGTCCACGTGCTTGCCGTAGAAAGCGCCCGGCGGATAGACAGCGAAGTGTGCTTCGAGCGAGACGAGACCGGCGAAGAGCAACCGGTTGAGTTCGCGTCGGAGTTCCGTTATGCGCTGCCAATAGGTTCGCTGCGCCGGTGTCGGCGCGTGTTCGTCGAGCCAGAAGATGAAATCGCCGCGCACGTCCGGGCGCACGCGACGCTCGCGCCCGATGCCGGCCTGTTTGAACTGGCCAGCGCGCCAGAGTCGACATGCCTCGGCGGCGAGCGCGTCCGTCTCCTCCGGCGAGAACAGACCGCGGAGAATGGTCCAGCCTCGTTCGGCGAGTTGATCCGCTACGTTGTCGAACGGCGTTGCAAGGAGAGTGGTCCTCTCATCCATCAGCATGGAGCGGGTCACCTCCCCGTGCATGTCAATGGAGTGAGCGGTGATATTCTAGCGTTGAAGCCGAGGCGGCGGCAAAGCGGTCGCTGCGCCCATCACTGGAGGACTTAGAAAATGGGCGACCAGAAGAAACTGAGCGACTTTGCGCGGCGGCTCTGGCGCGAGCTTCGCTGTTTGCGGCTCGATGTCGGTCGCGTCATCGTTGCCGTCTCGGGCGGAAGCGACTCGGTCGCCCTGCTGCTGGCGCTCGACGAGTTGATCAGAACGGCTGGTTTGCGTATCGAGCCGGTGGTTGCGCACATGGATCATGCGCTGCGTCCGACGAGCGCCGAAGAGCAGGCCGCGGTGGCGGCATTGGCGGCGGCGCTCGGCTATGAGTGCGAGACGGCGCGCATCGAGGTCGTGCGTTTGGCCGCCGAAAAAGGGGACAACTTGGAGCAAGCGGCCCGCCGCGCGCGTTACGAATTTCTCACCGAAGCGGCGCGGCGACACGGGGCCCGGGCCGTCTTCGTCGCGCACACGTTGGACGATCAGGCCGAAACCTTGCTGTTGCGGTTGATTCGCGGCAGCGGAGCCGAGGGCTTGAGCGGCATGGCGCGCGTCCGGCAACTTGCGCCGGGCCTATTGCTTGCTCGCCCGATGTTGTCTTGGGCGCGCAAGAGCGCCACCGAAAGCTACTGCCGCGCGCGCGGCGTCGGGTTCTTCTGCGACCCGTCGAATCGAGATGAACGGTTCGCGCGCGCGCGCGTCCGCCATCAGCTTATCCCATTGCTTTTGACCTTCAATCCGCGCATCGTCGAAACGCTCGCGCGCACGGCCGACCTTTTGCGCGAAGACGACGAAGCCTTGACGGCTGAAGCAAAGAGCCTGCTCGAACGTGCATCGGCTCCCGGCGACGCCGCTTCGTCGCTGGACGTGGCGGCGCTGGCGGCGGCACCGCCAGCGGTGCGGCGCCGCGCCCTTCGGTTATGGATCGAGCACCAGCGCGGAGACCTGCGCCGCATTGAGAGCGTACATTTAGCTGCGGTCGAAAAGCTGCTCGAAGGAGAGCGCGGAGGGCGCACAGTTGAGCTTCCGGGGGCCAGCGTCGTCGAACGGCGGCGCGGTCGACTCTTCTTCCGTCGAAGAAGCGACGGCGCGCCATCATCCGAACGCTCGTAGGCGCGTGGTTGCGGTGGAAAAATGAGGTTGAAAAGCCGCTCACGGCAGCATAGAATCGATCTTTGCTCCGGTAGCCGGCTGGAGCATTGGGATTGTGGCTGGCGAGCCGCGCCGTCGCCGGGGCTGGAAAACGTGGCTGGCGGAGCCTTTTCCGTGACGGCTCTTTGAAGTTCGCATCGAGCTTGCAACGCTTTTGCGAAGCTCTGGTGCTACGGTAGCGTGGCGCGCAACGACGCGCATGGGCGTGCGCATCATAACTTCCGGCCGCGTGGTGCGGTCGAGAGGCGACAAAAGGTGCCGAAATAGGTTATCATCGAACGCGGAGGCGAAAGAGTTTGAGTTCCACAGCGAAACAGATCATCGTTTGGATCCTGATCGTCATGGGCGGGCTGCTCCTTTACCGGCTGGTTTCAGGGCCGGTCGGGCGCGACGCCAAGCAACTGTCCATCAGTGATCTCGTTGCCAAAGTCGAGCGCAAAGAGATCACCGAGCTGACGATCAAGGACTCCGAAGTCGTCGCCAGCGACGGCAAACAGTCGTGGCGCACGCCTCTTTCCAACGAACAGTTCAAAGCGGAACTGATGAAGCTCGCCGCGGAGGCGAACAAGCGCGGCGAGCCGCACATCAGTGTACAGCAGGAGGTGAGTGGCAACAGCGCCATTTTGATGGGGCTCATCTACTATGGGCCGATCTTGTTGCTGATCGGCGTTTGGATCTTCATGATGCGCCAGCTTCAAGCTGGCGGCAACAAGGCTTTGAGCTTCGGCAAAGCGCGCGCCAAGCTGCTCAACAACCAACAGAAGCGCGTCACGTTCAAGGACGTTGCCGGCGTTGATGAGGCCAAAGAGGAACTGCAAGAGATCATCGAGTTCCTAAAAGAGCCACAGAAGTTCCAAAAACTCGGCGGGCGCATTCCGAAGGGCGTGCTGATGGTCGGCCCGCCGGGCACGGGCAAGACCTTGCTGGCACGCGCCGTGGCGGGCGAAGCCAACGTACCGTTCTTTTCGATTTCTGGTTCCGATTTCGTCGAGATGTTCGTCGGCGTTGGTGCCAGCCGCGTCCGCGACCTCTTTGAACAAGGCAAGAAAAACGCCCCGTGCATCATCTTCATCGACGAGATCGATGCCGTCGGCCGTCACCGCGGCGCTGGACTCGGCGGTGGTCACGACGAGCGCGAGCAGACGTTGAATCAGTTGCTCGTCGAGATGGATGGCTTCGAATCCAACGACGGCGTGATCATCATGGCCTCGACCAACCGACCGGATGTGCTTGATCCGGCGCTGCTGCGGCCTGGACGGTTCGATCGGCGTGTGGTCGTCTCGCGT
>CAKZOF010000407.1 GCA_937135995.1 uncultured Pyrinomonas sp. | reverse complement strand
AGCCAGTTCATCCAAGCCCCGCCGTTTCGGCGCGATCACGGGCACCACCGGCACACCGAGTAGCTCTGAAAGGCGCGCGACATCTATCTCGATGCCGCGGCGCTCGGCCATGTCCATCATGGTGAGCGCGACGACCACCGGATGCCCGAACTCCAGCAGTTGCGTCGCTAGGTAGAGGTTGCGCGCCAGATTGGTCGCATCAACCACGGCGATGATCACGTCGGGCGCGGCGAACCCAGCGACCCGGCCGGTCAAAACGTCACGCGCGATCTTTTCATCAATGGACGAAGCTTCGAGGCTGTACAGTCCGGGAAGATCGATCAAGCGCGCTGCCGGAAGATCTTCCGCAAGATGCCACAGTCCTTCTTTGCGCTCCACCGTCACGCCCGGGTAATTCGCCACCTTTTGTCTGAGTCCGGTGAGCGCGTTGAACAGGCTGGTTTTGCCCGCGTTCGGATTACCGGCGATGGCGACGATGAGCGAGCGCCTTTGCGGCACCCGCGCCTCGTCTTTGGTCGTCTCTAGTGATTCGAGTACGGTGCTCATTCAAAAAAGCTCGGGCCGCTTTCGGCGCCAAGTTCATCCTTCGGGCGCGCACGCGATGGCACGCGCGTCGGCACGCCGCACAGCCAGATGACAGCTGCGCACGCGAATCTCCAACGGATCGCCCAGCGGCGCTTGACGGATGACCGTCACGGGTGCGCCCGGAACCAATCCCATCTCCATCAAACGACGCGCGACGACGCTCGCGCCGCTGATGGCGACGATGCGCGCCGCCCTGCCGATGGGCAGTTCGGCCAGCGAAAGCGTGCCGTTCGCGTCGTGTCGAGCAACGATGTCCGGTCTTTTCATGTGGCAGCGTGAGTATAGAACGATTTGAAAACCGATTTCAATTTCAGCGTGGCCCCATAAATTTGCCCCAAGGGAGGTCGCGCCTCGCGACCCATTGGTGAATGGCGCTTTCCTCCCTTCATTTCTCACGCCGTACGCGCGGTCAACCGAACGCGCACCGCCAGGCGCCAACGTGAGCCGTTGGGCTGTGCGCTGCTTGGAAAGCTCCCCGTTTGAGCGGGGAGGGGGCACAGAGCCTCTTTCGGCCCTTGCTAATCGAGTCTCCCCACACTTTGCCGGGCCTGCGGCGTTTCGCGCTCGCCATGCGGCGAGCCTTTTCCCGTGCGCGGGCCGTTTTTACGCCGCAGCGCCTGCCGTTTCCTCGTGAGTGATCTTGGTGCCGAGCAGCGCGAGGAACTGGCGCAACCATTCGACATGCGCTGTCCACGCCGGGCCGGTGACGAAGTTGCCATCCGTGATGGCTTCGGTGAAACCGATCCGCTCGTACTCGCCCCCGGCGGCTATCACTTCCGGACCAACCGCTGGATAGGCAGAGATCTTCCGCCCTCGGACGACGCCTGCGGCTGTAAGCACTTGCGCGCCGTGGCAGATAGCGGCGATCGGTTTACGCGCTTGCGCGAAGTGGCGCACGATGTCGAGCACGCGTTCATTCAGACGGATGTACTCCGGCGCGCGTCCGCCGGGGATGACGAGCGCATCGTAGTTTTGCGGATCTATGTCGGCGAAGGTCGCGTTGAGCGCGAAATCATGGCCGCGCTTTTCCGAGTAGGTTTGATCGCCTTCGAAGTCGTGAATCGCCGTTCTCACCTTGTCGCCCGCTCTCTTGTCGGGGCAGACGGCGTGAACCTCGTGCCCGGCGATCTGCAGGGCTTGAAACGGGACCATCACCTCGTAGTCTTCGACGAAGTCGCCGACGATCATCAGGATCTTTTTCGGCATGGCTTGTTGACCTCCTAGCGATTGGATTTGACCCTTTCATCATAGCACTTCCGCCAGCCGCGACGAACTGGACCTCGGCGCAGGCGCGGGGACGTCCGAAGCAGGTGGTGAAAAAGCGCTTCCGGGCAGCCAATCGCCGAAACTGCGCGTGCGTCCGTCTCTGGCCGAACGATCTTCCATCGGTTTTTCGCTGCTGATTTTTTTGACCGCTCGGTTGAGCAGGAGCGTTCCGACTTGCGGCTTCGAGTGTTCGACCGCGCAGTCAACTCTCGGCCATGCCGAGCAAAAGCGCGTCTGCTGCCACGCGGCGGTTGATGTTGACATCGAGGCGGCGACGCACTGCTTCGACGTCTCTGATCCACCGCGTCGTGCGGGGGGCGGAGAGTTGCGGCGCGAGGCGCGTCAACCGTGCCCGAAGGTCGCGGTTGACGATACGCGTTTCGGCCCCACAAAGCAACAGCCACAGGTCGCGCGCAAGCAGCGCGACCCAATCGAGCGTCGGTTCAAACTCCTCTTTGCGCGTCGCGTCGCTGAGTTCTTCGGCGAGACGGAGCAAGCGCGCGCGGTCGCCAGTTGTCGCCGCTTCGATGATGGCGAGCGCCTCGTCGCGTCGCGCCCGTTCGCGCTCCCAATCGAGACGCAGGACGCGACCCCAACTGCCGCGCGCGATCTCGGCGATGGTGCGCGCTTCATCCTTGCCGATGCCTTTTTCGTGCACGATGATGGCGGCTAGCTCCTCGACCGGAATGGGCGCGAAACGCACCTGCTGGCAGCGCGAAACCACGGTTGGCAGCAACGCTGCCGGGCGGTCGGTGACGAGCGCGATGTGCGTCGTCGGCGGCATCTCTTCCAGCGTTTTCAATAGCGCGTTGGAGGCTGTGTCGTTGAGTTTGTCTGCTTCATCGATGATGAAAAAGAGGTGTCGCGACGGCAGTGACCGGGCCAGCAGTGCCCGGCTGACCTGCATCCGCCGCCGGGAAGGGGTCGACTCCATCTTCCCCGTGAACTCCAGCGCCTCCAGTAGTTGCGACCAGAACTCCAGCTGGCGACTTTCGGCCGACCGCTTGGGTGACTTCTCCTCGCGCTCCTCGTCCTCGCCGTCGGGCTCGAAAAACAAGATCCCGCAGCCTTCA
>CAKZOF010000406.1 GCA_937135995.1 uncultured Pyrinomonas sp. | reverse complement strand
CGACGGCATCGAACTGGAAAGCGCGACCGAGCAGCGCGCAAGCGCCGACGCTGTTCGCTTGCGGCTCGCGCTGGTCGCTTATTTTCGGCGCAACGGCGCCGAAGTCGCCCGAGCGGATGTCCAGTAGCGGCGCCGCCTTCGAAGGTCAGGAACAAGAGCGATGTCGGCAACCGAAGGCACACAGAGCACCCACGAACGCAAGAAACTGATCGCGGCCATCGCGCTCGGCGCGCTCGCCATCTTTATGGTCGCGCGCGCGTTCATCTCTCCGACACCGAACCGTGGCAGCAGCACGCGGCGTCCGGTCAACACCGCCGCGCGTGCGCCGCAAACGACACCGACCTCCCCAAGTGAGGTGCGCGAAGATCCGCTCGTTCCACCGCAACCGATCCGTTACACATGGCCGGAACCGACCGGCGTCGCCGTCGGGCGCAACATCTTTGCTTACTACGCACCGCCCGCCACGAACAGAGCTGGCGGATCTCAACCGTCGGGCGCAAACTCGCCTGCACCGACGCCGACGCCACCGCCGCCGCTGATTCTCGCCAGCCTGTCGCCGCCGAGCGTCTACGCGCGCACCGGTGAATTCACGCTTGAAGCCTTCGGCGACAAGTTCACGCCGCAAACGCGCATCGTCATTGGCGGCAACGAGCTTCCGACGCGCTTCATCAGCGCGCAACAATTGGCCACAACCGTGCCCGCTGCGCTTGTCGCCAGCGAAGGTCCACGACAGGTCATCGTGCGCACGCCCGACGGCAAACTCTTCTCCAACACGCTCATGCTCAACGTCGCACCGCCGCCCACGCCGCCTTTCAACTACATCGGACTCATCGGCGGCAGACGTTACAACGATACGGCCGTGCTCCAGCATCGCGAGAACCGCGAGGTGATCAAAGTCCAACGCGGCGACACCGTTGGCGGGCGCTTTCGCGTCACGTCCATCTCGGAGCGCGCCGTAGAGTTGACCGACACGCAACTCGGCGTCAAACACCTTCTTCGTTACGAAGAGACGCGCGCCAATGTCGGCGAAGCGATGTCGGTGCGCCCCATTGAGAGGTCCCGCCGTCCCGTTCCACCGCCACAACCGTCGGAACAACCGCCAACGAACAGCGACGACGAAGACGAAAAACCTCCTGAAAGATGGTGACGGAAGCGTAAAAAACTTCCGGCTCTCTGCTGAGAACGTCCAAGTTTTTGCAAACGACACTCGAGTGATGATGACGAAAGCGAAAGAACTTCCAGAGCGAACCGGCCGCCAAACCGTGCGCGATGCCGGAGCCGATGATCCGCGCCTTGCTCGCCCGCGCGATGAGCGCGGCTATGCGTTGGTCGGGTTGATCGCGCTCGCCACCATCATCGCCATCGCCGCCACGGCCGCCGCGCCCAACTTGCGCCAGCAAAAGCAACGCGAACTCGAAGAAGAAGCGATCTTTCGCGGCGAGCAGGTGGCCGAAGCTATCCGCATCTACTACACCACATTCAACCGCCTGCCGACGTCGCTCGATCAACTGCTCGAGGGCGTTCCGCAAGGGACGAAAAAGGTGCACATCCTCCGGCCATCAGCAGCCATCGATCCGCTCACCGGCGAACCTTGGCGCTTGATTCCGGTGAGTGACCAAGCGCTCGCCGAATTGCGTGATGCGGTCGTCCAGTACAACGGGGGCATTCTGCCGCCGACGCGCGATCCGCGCTTGCAACCGCTCGTCGCGCAAGTCCTCACGTTGATCAACACCGGCGGGAATCGTCCATCCGCCGACAGCCGCGACGATGTGTCGGGACCGTTTGTCGGCGTCGCCTCGCGCAGCACGCGCGCTTCGGTGATCACCTACTACGGACTGGAACGCCACGACCGCTGGGTCTTCACGCCTCTTTTCCGCTGAAACTCTTCGCCGCTCGCACGGGCAACAAGAACTCAACCTTCACCACCTTTTCCCGCGCGCAGATCCGCGCGCGCCGGATCGCACATCGTTGCGCCGACTGGCTCTTTGCGCCCTCTTCTCCACCGACACTTCATCAGCGTCAAGAACCGTCTCTCGCGGCGAGCGAAGTGGTGCGAAAAAATTTTTCGCGCGTTAGTGAAATAAGATGTTGACAACTGCGCACGATGCGATTATAAATCACAACATGTTGTGCGCCGTTAATTCTAGGCCACAAGAATAAAGTGAACACATTATCTTGTGGTCGAGAGCGGTTAAACTCAAAAAGGAGAAAGACAGCATATGCCAACTGCGAAGAAAGCGAGCAAGTCGACCAAGAAGTCAACCAAGGCTTCGGCCAAGAAGTCGTCCGGGTCCAAGGGCGGCGCGAAGAAAGCCACCGCGAAGAAGTCGGCGGCAAAGAAGTCGACGAAGAAGTCCTCGAAGAAGTAAGCGAGGGCTCTTTCGTTTCGGTTCCACCTTTTCCACTGGCGCACAAAACAATCTGGCCCTT
>CAKZOF010000405.1 GCA_937135995.1 uncultured Pyrinomonas sp. | reverse complement strand
GTTCAACCGTGGCCCGCAAACCGGTAAGCCGTTCAACGCGCGAGGGGCGCAGCACAACCGTCGGCCTCGTGATCGGTTGCGGACAGAGATCGATTGCGTCTTCGGTCGCTTCGCCGCCAGCGATCTCGCAGATCAGCGCTGCGGCACGCTCTTGCGCGCGCAGCGCCGCTTCCGGGTCAGCCCCGCGCTCGAAACGATGCGATGACTCGGTATGCAACTCGAGCGCGCGCGCTGTCCGCCGCACCGAGAGCGGATCGAAATAGGCGCTCTCGATCAAGACGTTGCGCGTCTCGTCGCGCGTGGCCGTCTCTTCTCCGCCCATCACACCCGCGACGGCGACGGGTCGCTCCGCATCGGCGATGACGAGCATCTCCGCGGAAAGTTCGCGCTCGACGCCATCGAGCGTCAAAATCTTCTCGCCCGCGCGCGCCCGCCGAACGACGATCCGTCGGCCGCGCAGCCGGTCGAGATCGAAAGCATGAAGCGGCTGGCCTTGTTCGTGCAGGACGTAGTTCGTCACGTCGGTGACGTTGTTGATCGGACGCTGACCGAGCCTTTGCAAACGTTCGGCCAACCACGTCGGCGACGGACCGACGCGCACGTTGCGTACCACCCGCGCCGTGTAACGCGGGCAGAGCTGGGGTTCTTCGACCTCGACCGAAACGAGTTCGCCGATGCGCCCGCGAAGCGCAGCCAGGGTGGCCGTCGGCACGCGGAGCGGTGCGCCGACCATGGCGGCCACCTCGCGCGCCACGCCGAGATGCGAAAGGCAATCGGGGCGATTCGACGTCAGATCGAGTTCGAGGATGGCATCGCCGTCCTGCTCGTGCACGGCGTCGACGGCAAGACCGATCATGGTCAAGCGTTCAGCCAATTGACGCGGCGGCAGATCGAACTCAACGAACTCGCGCAACCAATTGTAACTGATCAACATCTGGAAGCTCTCGGAACGAGCGAGTTGTGACGTCAGGCGAACTGTTCGAGAAAGCGCACGTCGTTTTCGTAGAGCAAGCGAATGTCATCGAGCCCGTACATCAACGCGCACATGCGATCGATGCCGAGGCCGAAGGCGAAACCGGAGAACTCCTCCGGATCGATCTCCACGGCCCGCAGGACGTTGGGATGGACCATGCCGGAACCACCGAGTTCGATCCAGCCTGCCCCTTTGCAGACGCGACAGCCGCGCCCGTCGCAGACGAAGCAACTGTAATCGACTTCGGCGCTCGGTTCGGTGAACGGAAAGTAAGATGGCCGAAAACGCGTGCGCGTGTGCGGCCCAAACATGCGCCGGACGAACTCAGCGATGGTCCCTTTCAGGTGGGCCATGGTCGCGTGGCGGTCGACGAGCAGCCCTTCGATCTGAAAGAACATCGGATTGTGCGTCGCGTCCGGCGTGTCACGGCGAAAAACCTTGCCCGGCGCGATGATGCGCAGCGGCGGGCGTCGCCGTTGCATCGCGTGGATCTGCACGGGCGAAGTCTGCGTGCGCAAGGCGAGGCCATCCGTCGTGTAGAAGGTATCTTGCGCGCTGCGCGCCGGATGTGCAGACGGGATGTTGAGCGCGTCGAAATTGTAGAAATCGGTCTCGATCTCCGGTCCATCTTCCACCGCGTAGCCCATCGCGACGAAGATATCTTCCATGCGCTGGCGCAAGAGCGTGATCGGGTGCAGATGACCGCGCCGCGGACGCCGCCCGGGCAGCGTCACGTCGAGCCTTTCGAGTTCGATTCGTTTGCGCGCTCCGGCATCGCGCAGCGCCCGCTCGGCCGCCTCGAGCCGCTCGCTCAACTCTGCTTCCAAACGCTGCACGCGCTGGCCGAACGCGGCGCGCTCTTCCGCCGCCACGCGCCCGATCTGCTTTTTGAGCGCTGCGAGCGGGCTTTTGCGCCCCGTATAGCGCGCTTTCAGCTCGCCGAGTTCGCGCCCGGCCTCTTCGATCTCGCGCAAAGAGAGCGCCTCACCGCGCTCTGCAAGACGCGCGAAGCGCTCGAACTCGCGCTCGAAGGCTTCGCGCACCGCAGCGATGGACGTCGCCGAATCGATGTTGGCTGCGTCGCGGAGTTCGTTCATCGCCCAGTCTCAGGCAGCGGCGCGCTCCGGCTTCTGTTCCAGCGCCGTGCGCGCCTGCCCAGCCAATTCGGCGAACGCCTCCGGATGGCTGACGGCCAAGGCGGCCAGCGATTTGCGGTCCAGCTCGATGCCCGCCATCTTCAACCCGTGCATGAACTGCGAGTAGTTCAACCCGTGCAGGCGCGCCGCCGCTCCGATGCGTACGATCCAGAGGCTGCGGAAGTCGCGTTTTTTGAGCTTGCGCCCCGTGTAGGCAAATTGCAGCGCACGCTCCACCGATTCTTTGGCCGAGCGATAGAGCTTCGACTTCGTCCCGCGATAACCTTTGGCGAGGCTCAGAATCTTCTTGCGCCGTTCGAGGCGCTTGTTTCCACGTTTGGCTCTAGGCATGACTCCTCCTTGCTATTCACGTCCGTACGGCAACATCAGCTTGATGCGCTTCGCATCAGCTTTGTCGACCAGCGTATCGATATCCAAGTGGCGTTTACGTTTGCTGCTCTTTTTGGTCAAGATGTGGCGCGCGTGGCTATGGCCGCGCTTGATCTTGCCCGTGGCGGTCAAACGAAAGCGTTTGGCCGCACCTTTGTGCGTCTTCAGTTTAGGCATGATTGCTCGCTCCTTCATGAGTTCGCGCGTGCGCCTTTGGAAGGCGCACCGGCGCGAAAATTCGAGATTCAGTTCGCGCTGCTACGCGGTCGAGGCCGCGCCTTCTTCGTCGCCGGAGGCGGCTTGTTGCTGCTGCGCGCTCTTGTCGGCTTTGCTCACTTTCTGCTTTTTCGGCGCAAAGACCGAAACCATCTGATTGCCTTCCATGCGCGGGCGCGCTTCGACCTCACCGACATCAGCAAGATCCTGTTCGAGTCGCTGAAGCAGCTTTTCACCCAGTTCGCGGTGCGTCACCTCCCGCCCGCGGAACCAGATGATCGCTTTCACCTTGTCGCCATCCTTGAGCCACTCGCGCGCGTGCTTCATTTTGAAAGCGTAGTCGTGCTCGTCCGTTCCGGGGCGGAACTTGACCTCTTTGACGTTGATGACGACCTGCTTCTTTTTCGCCTGCGCCGCTTTCTTCTTCTCCTCGTACCGAAACCGACCATAATCGATGATCCGGCAAACGGGCGGGCTGGCTGTTGGAGCCACTTCAACCAGATCCAACCCACGCTCTTGCGCGAGCCTCAAGGCTTCGCGCGTGCGCATGATGCCAAGCTGCTTCCCTTCTTCATCGATGACGCGCACCTCCGGCACGCGGATGCGTTCGTTGATGCGCGCCGCCGGCGTTCGTTTGCCCGAGATCCTGGCCTGGGACGAGGCGCAGGGCTTTATGCTGCTGACCGATCTGGGCGCGCAGACCCTGCTGCAA
>CAKZOF010000404.1 GCA_937135995.1 uncultured Pyrinomonas sp. | reverse complement strand
CGATGAACAGGTCGACCGCTTCCGTTTCGAGGACGAAAACGCCCGCGTCATCGCGCAAGGCGGCGAGCCAGCCAAAGCGGAACCTTTGCTTCTCGGCATCACGAAGGCGTCGCTTTCGACCGATTCGTTCATCTCGGCAGCTTCGTTCCAAGAGACGACGCGCGTTCTCACCGAAGCCGCTGTGTCGGGACGAGTCGATTACCTGCGCGGCCTCAAAGAGAACGTCATCATGGGACGTTTGATCCCGGCGGGAACGGGAATGAAACACTACCGCAACTTCCGTCTCGAAAAGGATGAGACGATTGAAGAGGCGGTCGAAAGCGTGACTGGTGAGAAAGTCTCGTTGGCTGAAGAGCAGAAGAGCGAGAAAGTCGGCGGCGACTGAAAACCCGAGCCGCGCACCTCGAAAGGCGGGATGAGGCCCCAACGGGCCATCCCGCCTTGATTCTTTTGGGTCAGATCTTGACGCCGCTTTCGGCCATGAACGCTCCGGCTGGCTGTGCGCAAGTCCTGTCCGCGCTGTCTAGCGGTCAGATCACGCGTGTCTTTTCAGGCTTCTTGCCTTCTTCGCCATTGAGCCTTTCCATCTCATCGCGCGCCTGATCCGAGGTCGAACGAATGCCGGCAACGCGCAAGCGAAACTCATCCGGGTTACTTGCGCCGCGCAGCGCCTCTTCAAGCGTGATCAAGCCCGATTGATAGAGGTTGAAGAGCGATTGATCGAAGGTCTGCATGCCGTACTGCGACGTGCCGGCGGCGATGGCGTCGCGAATGAGCGGCGTCTTCTCCTCGTTGGCGATGTAGTCGCGAATGAGCGCCGTCGAGACCATGACTTCAACCGCTGGCACGCGCCCGTTGCCGCGCGCAGCCCGCACAAGGCGCATCGAGATGACGGCTTTCAAGATTCCGGCCAGTTGGATGCGAACGCCCTTTTGCTGGTGCGGCGGAAAAATCGAGACGATGCGCGTGATGGTTTCGGTAGCGTCGAGCGTGTGGAGCGTTGACAGCACAAGATGACCAGTCTCGGCGGCTGTCAGCGCGGTCTGAATGGTCTCGAAGTCGCGCATCTCGCCGACCAGGATGACGTCCGGGTCTTGGCGTAGCGCGCCGCGCAGGGCTTCGGCGAAAGAGCGCGTATCGACGTCGATCTCGCGTTGGGTGACGAAGGAACGCTTGTCGCGATGCAAGAATTCGATCGGGTCCTCGATGGTGACGATGTGACCGCTGCGCGTCGAATTGATGTGGTCGATCATAGCTGCGAGCGTGGTTGATTTGCCGGAGCCGGTTGTTCCGGTGACGAGGATCAGGCCGCGCCTTTCGTCGGCGATCCGTTCGATGACGGGCGGCAGACTCAGTTCGCTGATGGAGCGGACGTGATCGGGAATGACGCGCAAGACCATGCTGACCGAACCACGCTGCTGAAAGATGTTGGCGCGGAAGCGGCCCAGACCCGATACCCCATAGGCGATGTCAACTTCGGAGAACTCTTTGAAACGCTGCTTCTGCCGATTGGACATCATGGCGAAAGCCATGTCGAGCGTGTCGTCTTTGGAAAGACGCGGCGCGTCAACCAGTGGTTTGAGTTCGCCGCCCACGCGGATGAACGGCTGCGCTCCCGCTTTGATGTGCAAATCGGAAGCGCCGTAGCCGACCGCGATGCGCAGCAGATCGTCAATCTTGATGCTCATAGCGAACGCTCAGCAACCGTAGGAAGATCGGCGATCGAGGTTCTAGGTGAGGGTTTTCGCGGCGAACCGCTCGCGGCGCCGGGGCAGGCGCTCTTCAACATTCTATTTTCGTCGCGCGGTCGGAGTCAACGTGTTTTCTTCCTCGAAGCTTTGAGCGATATCCGAGTGAACCTCTGTTGAGTAAGCGCTTTGGAGGGCGCTGGACGGATCCAGCGCCCTTTGTTTCGTCCGGGAGAAGAGCGAGGAGATCGGAAATGCGAATGTCGAGAGCGAAAGCGCGCGCCGAGAAGCTACCGGTAATCGGCCACCGGTTCTTTCGCTTCCGCTTCCTCATGCAAACTTGCCGCCGAAGAGCGGCTCCCAGAGTCGACGTAGGTCAACCAGTCGCCGGGGGCAGGACGCTGACCCGAAGTGATCTCGAAGAAGGTCTGCTGGATGCGCGCCGTGATTGGACCGCGCTTACCTGCGCCGATCTGTATGCGATCAACCGAACGAATCGGCGTCACTTCAGCCGCCGTGCCTGTGAAGAACAGTTCGTCGGCCAGATAGAGCGCCGCGCGTTGGATCTCGGCCTCTTCGACTGGGATGCCGAGTTCGCGGCAGATTTGAATCACGCTATCGCGCGTGATCCCTGGCAGGATCGAAGACGAAAGCGGCGGCGTGATGACGCGCCCACCATGCACGAGGAAGATGTTTTCACCAGACCCTTCCGAAACGTAGCCGCGTTCGTCGAGCGCGATGCCTTCAGCGAAACCGTTGACGAGCGCTTCCATTTTGATCAGTTGCGAGTTCATGTAATTGGCGCCGGCTTTGGCGAGCGCCGGAAGCGAGTTGGGTGTCAGCCGGTTCCACGATGAAACGCAGACATCGACGCCGCGTTCGATCGCTTCGTCGCCTAGGTATTTGCCCCAATCCCACGCGCCGATGTAGCACGACAGCGGATTCGGAAAAGGATTGACGCCGAAGGCCGGGTGCTCTTCGTCGAGGCTGCGGAAGATGATCGGTCGAAGGTAACATTGATCCAACCCGCTGCGCGCGACGAGTTCGACGCAGGCGTCGCACAGCGCGTCGAGCGTCCACTCATGTTCCATGCGATAGATCTTCGCCGAGTTGAGCAGGCGTTGAATGTGCTCGCGCAAGCGAAAGATGGCCGGGCCGCGGTCGGTCTTGTAACAGCGGATGCCCTCGAAGACGCTCGAACCGTAGTGCACGACGTGCGACATGACGTGAATGCGCGCTTCGTTCCACGGGATGAAACGCCCATTGTGCCAAATCTCCGGCGCGATGCGCGGAGTTCTCACATCCTTCTTCTTTTGCGCGTCGTTCGAGAACATCTCGTCGTCCTTCTCCTTCTGGTGTTTGAATTGATTCGGGCTGCAAGACGCTGAAAACTTCTTTTGCACGACAGCAGCATTGAA
>CAKZOF010000403.1 GCA_937135995.1 uncultured Pyrinomonas sp. | reverse complement strand
TACCATTTCCCGGAGCTGCCCGATCGGCCGCTGCGCCGCGAGTTCGAAGCCTTTCCCTGGCGCAAGGATCCCGTGGCCCTGCGCGCCTGGCGGGCGGCCTGGTCCTCGGGCTGGACCTCTCCCGGCGTGGTGGGAGAGACCAGCAGGGAGAGGGAGGCGAGCGCCTCGTCGGGCAGATCGCCAAGCGTCAAGCCGTAACCAACCCGACGAACACGATCTACGCGGTCAAGCGATTGATCGGCAGGCGGTTCGATGCACCCGAAGTGCAACAGGCGCGCCAGACGTGCCCTTACGAGATCGTCGAAGCGGAGAACGGTGATGCGCGCGTGCGCGTCGGCGGCCGCGTCTACAGTCCGCAGGAGATCTCCAGCATCGTCCTTCAACGGCTCAAGGCTGCCGCCGAAGATTTTCTCGGCGAACCGGTCACCGAAGCCATCATCACCGTTCCGGCCTATTTCGACGATGCGCAGCGCCAAGCGACCAAAGACGCCGGACGCATCGCCGGCCTCAAGGTCGAACGGATCATCAACGAGCCGACCGCCGCCGCGCTCGCCTACGGTCTTGGGCGCGCCGAATCGGAGCGCGTCGCCGTTTACGATCTGGGCGGCGGCACGTTCGACATCTCCATTCTCGAGATCAACGACGGCGTCTTCGAAGTCCTCGCCACGGCGGGCAACACTTTCCTCGGCGGCGAGGATTTCGATGACCGCATCGTTGATTGGATGATCAAAGAGTTTCTGAACGAGACCGGTATCGACTTGCGTCATGACCGGCTCGCACTGCAGCGGCTGAAAGAGGTCGCTGAACGGGCCAAGTGCGAACTCTCTTCGCTCACCGAGACGACCATCAACCTCCCCTTCATCGCCGCGGACGCGACGGGACCGAAACATTTCAACAAGACGCTCGCGCGCGAGAAGTTCGAAGAGTTGGTGGCCGATCTCGTCGAACAGACGATCGAGCCGTGCCAGAAGGCATTGTGGGACGCCAAGCTCCAGCCGACGGACATCGACAAGGTGTTGCTCGTCGGCGGACAGACGCGCTCACCCATCGTCATGCGCACGGTTCGCGAGATCTTCGGGCGCGAGCCGTCAGCGGAAATCAATCCGGACGAAGTGGTCGCCATGGGCGCGGCCATTCAAGCGGGGGTGATGACGGGCGACGTCAAAGACATCGTGCTGCTTGACGTGTTGCCGCTCAGCCTCGGCGTAGAGACGCGCGGCGGGCTTTTCACCAAGGTCATCGAACGCAATTCCACCGTGCCACTGCGCAAAAGCCTCGTCTTCACCACGGTGGTCGACAATCAAACGTCGGTCGAAATTCACGTCCTGCAAGGCGAGCGCGAGATCGCCAGCGGCAACCGCTCGCTCGGCAAGTTCGAACTCGTTGGACTGCCACCCGCGCCGCGCGGCGTGCCGCAGATCGAAGTGACCTTTGAAGTGGATGCCAACGGCATGCTCTCCGTTTCGGCACTCGATAAAACCACCGGCAAGCAGCAACAGATGCGCGTGACGCCCACCTCGGGGCTGTCTGCCGAAGAGATCGAACGGCTGATCGCCGAAGCGCACACCGCCGCCGAACTCGACCGCCGGCTTAAAGAGGTCATCGCCATGCGCAATCGTCTGGATGGGTTGGTGCGCAACACGGAACGCACCTTCCACCAATTCGGCGCTGTTCTTTCGCCCGACGCGCGACGCGAAGCCCATCGAGTGATCAACGATGCGCAGGCCGCGACCCAATCGGAAGATCCCGAGGAGATTCGCCGCGCGCTCGACGAACTCGAGAAGCTCGCCGCGCAACTGACGGCCGCCATGCTCAATCCGACCAACGCACCGCCAGCGCAGGATCAACCGGAAGCGAATTGACTGGCCGCTTTCGCCCGGGCTGAAGCCGCGGCGGGTAGCGAGGCGGGTCGCTCTGTGCGTCATCTCCGCGCTCGCTCGGGCTGAACGGGCAGATCGCCTGCAACGACAACGGCGCGTACGTCATCTCCGTGCTCGCTCGGGCTGAACGGTGAATGTCGGCGAGTTGTAAGGTGCGTCATCTCCGTGCTCGCTCGGGCTGAACGAAACAGTGTATCTGCGACCATCCTCCATCCTGGCGTCATCTCCGTGCTCGCTCGGGCTGAACATTTCGGACCAACGCTGTGGCCCAAAGCGGATGAGCGTGGCATCGGCGTGCGACGCTCGACGCATCCAAAAGCTTGCGCATCCCGAGCCGCCCCATGTTCCGAACCCGTTTCGGGACCATTTCAGTGCCGGCTTGGTTTCGTTGTATATTTGAATTTCGACGCGAAAGGACACGAACTCTTTCGCCGCTTTTTCGGACGACCGACTCTCACTCGAAAATTTTCGAACGACGATTTCGGTGACCCATGACTAAAAGGGATTACTACGAAGTTTTGGGCGTCAGCCGCAACGCAACCGAGCAAGAGATCAAAAGCGCTTATCGACGTCTTGCCGTCCGCTACCATCCGGACAAGAATCCGGGCGATCCGGAAGCCGAAGAGAAGTTCAAAGAGGCAGCTGAAGCCTACTCGGTCCTCTCCGACCCGGAACGGCGCGCGCTCTACGACCGTTACGGTCATGCGGGTGTGTCGGGCAGCGGAGCCGGGGCCAGCAGCGGCTGGTCCACCACCGGCTTCGGCGGCATCGAAGATATCCTGAACGACTTCTTCGGCTTCGGCGAGGTCTTCGGCGGGCGCGGAGCGCGGCGGCAGGCACCGCAACGCGGGGCCGATCTGCGCTTCGATGTCGAGATCTCGCTGGAAGAGGCGGCACAAGGGGCTACGCGGACCATCCGCATCCCGCGCCTTGAGACCTGCCACGCCTGTCGCGGAACGGGCGCCATGCCAGGCACCCAACCCGAAGCTTGTCCGACGTGCGGCGGCATCGGCCAGGTTCGCTACCAACAAGGATTCTTTTCGGTGGCGCGCACCTGCGCAACGTGTCGCGGCGCGGGACGCGTCGTGCGCACGCCGTGCCGCGAGTGTCACGGCGCGGGACGCCTCGAACGCGAAAAGACTCTCGAAGTCAAGATACCGGCGGGCGTCGAGACCGGTTCGCGCATACGCATCGCTGGCGAGGGCGAAGCGGGCGAACGCGGTG
>CAKZOF010000402.1 GCA_937135995.1 uncultured Pyrinomonas sp. | reverse complement strand
GAACGCCTACTACCTGACGCTCGGGCGTTCGGCTGACTTGACCTTGCGCGGAGATATCTACACGGCGCGCGGCCTCGGCTTCGGTGCCGACCTGCGGACGCGCGCCAACGCGCGCTCGTACTTGAATGCTGGGTTCTTCGCCGTCAAGGATCGTCTCTTCGGGAAAAAGGCTGGACCGGATGCGCCCGATCAAGGCGGCTCGAGCCTCTACGTCGAAGGCGTGCACTACTTCCCGAACGGCTTTCTGGCCGTCGCCGACATCGACATCACGTCGAATCTGGCCTTCAGGCAGGTCTTCTCCGATTCGATTCAACGAGCGGTCTCACCCGAAGAGCGCTCGCAGGTCTTCGTCAATCGCAACTTCGGTGATTACAGCTTCAACCTTCTGGCCAACACGCAGGTCATCACGCTTCCCGGTGTGCGCATTCGCACGCGCCGTCTGCCGAGCATTTCGTTTGAAAAACGCCCTTCGATCCTCCGGCGTGCGTTCGGTCGCCTGCCGCTCTATTTCTCGCTCGAGAGCAGTCTGGATGGCGTGAGTCGCAAAGAGACGTTCGACGATCCGAGACTGCTTGCGCCGAACAGAGTGAGAAACGCCATCGTCACGCCTTCCATCGTCCAACGACTCGATCTGTTTCCGCGCTTCGACATTCCGTTCTACTTCGGCGGTTGGTCGGCCACGTTGAGAGCTGGGGTGCGCGCCACCTATTACTCGAATTCGCTCGATCCGGCGACGCGACTGGTCGCAGCTCGCGACCTCGTGCGTGGCTACGGTGAATTCGAGTTCGACCTGCGCCCGCCGGCGCTGGCGCGCGACTTTCGCCGAAGCGATGGCGCTTTTCGCTTCCGGCACGTGATCGAACCGTACGTTACGTACCGCCGTATCTTCGGCACCGGCAGCGACTTTCGCCGAATCATTCTCTTCGACGAACTCGACGCCGTTGCCGATACCAACGAGATCGAATACGGCATCGTCAATCGGTTCTTCGCGCGTCGTTCGCCGGAAAGTCCCGACGGCAAGCCACTCGACAAGCGGGACGGCGGTCAGCCTTACGAAACGCTGTCGATCGCGGTTCGCGGCAAGTACTTCTTTGATCCGTTTTTCGGCGGCGCGTTCGTGCCGGGGCAGCGCAATCAGTTCTATCCGATCAACACTTTCTCTGGCTTCGGTTACGGTGGCGTGCCGCGGCGCTTCTCGCCGATCAACATCGAAGTGCGCTACCGCCCGCTCTATCAGCTCTTCACCGACGCGCGGCTTGATCTTGATCCCAACGGCGACGGCGTGCGTGCGCTGGCCGTGACGACGGGGGTGGATCGGCGTCTCGTGAAAGCGTACCAAACTTTCTACTACACACGCGCCGTCGGTCTATCGCCTAGTTTACGCCAGTACGCCGACGAGCGAGGCAAAGAACCGGGAACTTTGCAGGGATCGCAGTGGAGTCCATCGCTCTTTGTCGGTAACACGGAGCGAGGATTGTTTGGCGGCGCCGCCTTCTTCTTCGACTTTCAGAACCGTCCGGGCAAGGGCAGTTCTTCGTTGATCAGTTCGACGGTGACGCTCGGCTACGCCTTCGATTGCTGCGCCGTCACCGTGCAGAACTTCACGTTCAATGTCGGAGTGAGACGCGAAAATCGCTTCGTTTTCAGCTTTCGGCTGAACGGCATCGGCACCATCGGCACGGAGCAGATCGGCCAGCGCTTCCGCTGAAAGCACGCGCACACCGCGTTCACGGGCTGTGGGATTCCCACGAAGGCCGGCGCGAGCGGATCCCCTTCGGGCGCGCTCTTCGTGTTCAAGTCGGCACCCAACTTGAGCGTCGTGTTTGGCGAGCGGATCCCCTTCGGGCGCGCTCTTCCCGGTACATGCGCTGACGGTCGAGCGTGTGCTGTCTTCTTTGAACGCTTTCGGGAAAGAGGCGGTTCGTCCTCTCTACCCGCGCGGAAGTCTCACGATGCATTCGGCATTTGCGCCGACGCTCGCTCGTCCTGTCTGCTCGCGCGGAGAGCTTCGTGATCGTGTTCGACGGTGTGTTGCCGATCAACTCGTCATCCCTGCTCGCGCGGAAGCTTTCGCTGCCGAAGCGATCACGAAGCTTCTGCTAGCTACTTCGTGAAGCCGGCGGCGATCACCCGGCGCGACGCGTATTTCGTTGCGCCCCGACTCTGCGGCTGTTCCGAAGTCTAGGCCTGCGTCTTTCCTGCGCTTTTGTGGCCCATTTAGGTCTTGACATTCCGGCGATATTTTCTCATCATCACAAATTCGTCCGCTGCAACGTTGGTTGACATCACTGGGGAGGGTTTTATGTTCAGATGAAAACGCTCGGAAGGCAGCTTCTCGTCGAACTGTTCGACTGCGACAGAGATCTCCTTAACGATGCCACGCTTGTCAAACAAGCCCTACTCGATGCCGCCCAAGCTGCAAACGCCACCATCGTTGACGCGGTGCTTCACAAATTCAGCCCACACGGCGTCAGCGGCGTCGTTGTCATCGCCGAAAGTCACATCGCCATCCACACGTGGCCTGAGTACGGCTATGCCGCGCTCGACATATTCACGTGCGGTGAGACGGTGGACCCACGCTTGATCATGCATCTGGTCGCGCATCGCCTCGGCGCGGGCGATTGCGAGGCGACTCTCGTCAAGCGCGGTCTAGTCGGACGAAAATATCCAGCGGAGAAGAGATCGGTAGCACAGGCGCGATGTGGTTGACGGAAAAGGTCACGCCGACGTTCGAAGTTCGTCTGCGCATCAAGCGGAAAATCCATCGCGCGCAGAGTCGCTACCAGCAGATCGAGGTCGTCGAGACGTTCGATTTCGGGCGCATCCTCTTGCTCGACGGCTCGATTCAATTGGCGACCAAGGACCAGCACCTTTACCACGGCGCGCTCGCTGACCGAAGCTTTGCGTTGGCGCCGCAGGCAAAACGCGTCCTCATCATCGGCGGAGGCGACGGAGCGTTGCTGAGCGCCGTCATGAAGCGAAAAGAAGTCGAACGCGCGTGCCTTGTCGAGATAGACGAAGAGGTGATTGCTTGCGCCAAGCGCTTCTTTCCGCAACTAGCGCACGGCTTTCGCGATCCACGCGCCGAGGTCGTCATCGAAGACGGTTTGAAGTATGTGCGCCGCGCGACGGAACGATTCGACATCGTCATGGTAGACGCTCCCGATCCCGTCGGCGAAGGGTACCGTCTCTTTCTCGCCTCTTTCTATCGTCACTGCGCGCAATTGCTCACCGCAGGCGGCGTGCTCGCTGCACAAAGCGAATCGCCTTATCTTTTCCCGCGCATTTCGGCGCGCGTCCGTCACGCTTTCGAAAAACTCTTCCCGCAGGTCGAGCAAACGACGGTGATCGTGCCGAGCTATCCGGGCGGCTCCATCGGTTTCACTTTCGGCGTCAAAGATTCGGCCACTTGAACTCGCCGGACCGAGCTTCGGGCTACTGACTGGTTCGCTTTCTCGAAGAAGAAACTTCGTCGCGTTGCTTGCGAGGCTGGATCGGTGACGCAAGCTCTTTTTGGCAGAGAGGCCGCATTCGCCTCTCTGGAAAGTCGTGCCTTCTGATCGAACCACCTTGGCAATCGTTGCTACGTCTTTCGATTCAAGAGCACACGCAACTGAACAGAAGCTTGCTGCTCGCTGTTCATCTTGCGTGGTGTACGTCAGAACTTCGAGGATGTTGTCGGCGCGATCACCACACGTCGTCCCTCGATCGCTGCTAGGCCAACCAAGGCCTCCACTCCCTCACAGAAATGAGACGCTAAACCGCTGTCGTGCGTGAATCAATGCGCTGGGCAGTCGGCTGCTTAATTAAATGCTTCTTCTTACAAAAAACGTCCGAACCATCGATTATCGGCGATCCGCCAAAAATGTTTTTTGTCTTCTTCGTTGAGCTATCGCTGTAGCCGAAGGTCACTAGGGAGACGATCTGTCAACTTGACCGAAGTATTTCCGAATACTCCACCTAGAGCACTGAACGTATTAGGTACTAACACCTCGTTTCATAGTCGTATACTGACATTTATTGATTTTTGCGCCATGTTAAAAGGTCTCGGGTACTTGACATTTATTGATTTTGCGTCATATATGAGCCTTCTCCGCAGACGTTCTGTGGAAG
>CAKZOF010000401.1 GCA_937135995.1 uncultured Pyrinomonas sp. | reverse complement strand
TGGCAAACGGGTAGTTAGCTGCTAGCGCCGTCGCCTGCGCCGTGAGCGCGTTGAAGAGCGTTGATTTGCCGACGTTGGGTAGTCCGACGATGCCCACGCGAAGCATTTCTCTTTAGATCTAACTCCTCGAATCGTTCACAAAAAGAGGCGCCAAAGCGCCGCACAGACACATTAAACCGCCGACCGCCCGCAGGTTTCAACTTCGGAGATGGCGAAATCGTGCTTTGGCGGGTTGCTCGGCTTGCACCACCGAAAGTTCCTCGTAGCTTCCTCGTAGCTCTGCTGGGGGACAGCCCTTCGGCGACGAAAATCCGCGTCCTGCAATGCTTTACAGCAAGAACCCGAATGTATCTTTTTGACATACACGACCTCGCCCCCTCGACTCCTGTGGTCTTTCTGACACGGATGTGGGTGGCTCTGCTCGTTTGGCTCTTTTTGACACGCAAGGGCACACTCGCTGGGGTGGCACTGCTTGCACGTAAGTCCAGATATTCCAATATTTTATGGAGATCGCGGTGGGCGGCACGCAGCTTGCCCAGAGGCGTAAGCGTGACGTTTGCTTGCGACGAGCAAGGTCCACAGGACGTTTAAGCGGCGGGGCGTTGCGAAGCGTTTCGGAGCGTCCCGCCGGATAGCATTTGAGCCGAAAATTTTCTCCCAACGTTCCACCGCTTGCCAGCGGCGAAGTCGGCGCGGAGACCAAACTCTTGGGGCATCGGCATAGACGCTACGGCGGCGACGAGGGGAGAAAGGGATTTCATTCGAAGAAATTCGGCCTGCCGAATCGTTGAGTGAACGCCGAGAGCAAATCTTTAGCGAGGATCAAGGAAAAATGCGACGCATCAAACACGTTGAAAAAGGGTTGACACTACTGGCTGGGGGCTTGTTCGACTTCATCCAGTTCTTCAACAAGTACCGGCCTAATCCATCGTTTACGCCGAAGTGGTCCGACAAGCCCATCCCGAAATCTTGGCAGAAATCGAAGCCGCCCTTGGGGTGGCCGCGCACCACCGATTCGCTCTGTCCCAAGTGCGTGATCGAGGCGCGCGAGGCCATCTTGAACGGCGAAAAGGACGTTTCGATCTTGCTCGAAGAGAAGGTGGGCGAGATCAAGGCGCAGATCATCGAGCGCGATGGTCAAGTATGGATGGTCAAGGATTGCCCCGTTCATGGCCACTTCGAGGACATCATGGCGATCGACTCGAAGTTTCTGGCCCACATCGAGTCGATGTTCCCGGGGCGCGACATCGTCGCCCACAACGACGAGAACGTGCACAATCACGGCTCTTCGACGATCAAGTACGGGCGCGGCGCTGTGTTGACCATCGACCTGACCAACCGCTGCAACATGATGTGCGATCCGTGCTTCATGGACGCCAATCAGGTCGGCTACGTTCACGAGTTGACCTTCGACGAGGTCAAGGAGATCTTGGATCGCGCCATTCAAGTCAAACCGCGGCGGCAACTCTCGGTTCAGTTCTCAGGGGGCGAACCGACCATTTCGCCGATCTTCATCGACGCCGTCGCCTACGCGCGCAAGGTCGGTTACAACTCCGTGCAAGCGGCGACCAACGGCATCGAGTTCGCCAAATCCAAAGAATTTTGTCGTCGCGCTGCAGAAGCCGGGTTGCGTTTCGTCTATCTGCAGTTTGACGGCATCGGCAACGACGCCAACTCGCACCGCCAAGTGGGCAACCTCTTCGACGTGAAGTTGAAGGCGATCGAGAACCTGCACGAAGCGGGCGTTGAGATCGTCCTCGTGACGACCATCGTCAACGGCATCAACAACGATCAAGTCGGCTCGGTCATTCGTTTTGCGCTCGACAATCCGAAGAAGATCGCTTTCGTCTCGTTCCAGCCGGTTTCGTT
Source organism: uncultured Pyrinomonas sp. (assembly GCA_937135995.1). Classification (GTDB taxonomy): domain Bacteria; phylum Acidobacteriota; class Blastocatellia; order Pyrinomonadales; family Pyrinomonadaceae; genus Pyrinomonas. The sequence continues at coordinate 1,965 of CAKZOF010000401.1, read as the reverse complement.
CACCGGGCGCGATGAGCACATCACGGACGAGCGCCGCATGCAGCAGCGCTACACGCTGTCACACTTGGCCTACGACGTCAAAAAGCAGCTCGGCATCACGGAGCCGACGCGCGACTGGTTCCCGCTCAGCTTGATGGGCGCGTTTGCCGATTTCGCCGATCTCGTCCACGGGCCGGAAGCCGAGTGGGGGCAAGTCTCGTGTGGTTGCCATCCGAACTGCGGCGTCGGCACGGCGGTGATGATCGACAAAGAGACGCGCGAGATGGCGCCGGTGCCGGAGTTCTTGAACATCCCAGGCCTCGTCAAAGACATGCAGAAGATCACCGACGCGGCGCGCGGCAAGTGGTTCTCGAACATCATGATGGGTCTTGCTCTGCTGAAGCACTACAACCCGTACAAGTCGCCGTCGCAATTTACGCTCTACGAACTCTTCAAGAAGTTCGATAAATCCTTCGGCCTGACGGGTAAAGATTACGGGCGCGTGGACGGCAACCGCACGAAAGAGGATATCGAGCGGCGGCGCGCGGACCGCTGGAACTTCCTCTTCATCGCTGGCATGTGGTTCCAAGACCTGTTCAATTACGACTTCCGCCGCACGGAGATGTGCATCATCCCGTATGCGACGCAGCAGGGCGAAATCTCCTTCTGCGCGTACAACACGGGCATCGGCTGGCGGCAGATCATCGAACACATGCACATGAACGCCACCGTTGCCGAGTGGTACAAGAAGTACGGGCGGCACGAGATCTATGCGAAGGGCAAAGCGGTCGAGTTGCCCGACACGGCGCACAGCCTCGTGCTCAACGAGGTGGATTTGCAACGGCCCAACAAACCGCAGATTCAAGGGCCGAAGACGGCTGCCGAGGAGATGAAGATGATGCGCAAGCTCTATCAGGAGATGGTCTTGCAGAAGAAGCTCGGCGCCAAAGACAAACCAGTGCAGATTCAAGGCCTGCGCCGCAATGGGCAAAATGGTCAGAAAAAGGCTGAACAGGAAGTGGCTGCTGTCTAACGGTCGCCTCGCTAGAAACGACATTGGAAACTCTTCTTCGAAAGCCCCGCTTCGAGCGGGGCTTCTTCTTGCCTGTCGAAAAGATGGTTGGACTCGGTTCAAAAGGTAAGTCGGACCGTCCGCCGCATTCCAGTCGCAAGCAACAGAAGCCCCTTTGAGTTTCGGTGGTGGTCTGACCCTCCGACGAAAAGAGCGAACGTACTTCGAGGAGGAGATCTCCAATGCGATTTTGCCTTCAGGGCGACCGTGGTGCGAAACCATCCGCCCTAGCTTTGCTTGATTCCTAAACGAAATGGCCGTTTGGCCAGCGACCGCTGGGGGCTTTATACTGTTTCGCTCGGCGTTGAATCATGAGGATGACAAACGGCCTTCTTGCAACTTTCTTTTTTCTGCTCGCTCTGCCGGTCCAGGGGCAACAACCGCCGGTCAAGCAGAACGCGCGCTCTGCGGACGGCGTAGCCGCCGAGGCCGCGCGCAGCGTCTCTTCCGCTGAAGACCTACGTTTCGCCTACGAATTCAGCCAACCGGAGTTCTACGTCCGGCGCATAACGATCGAGCACGACGCCGCCGGGCGCGGGAAGTTGACTTTCGAGCGCAAGGACGTCGACGGGCCAATCACCGAAGAGTTGAAGATTTCGCCGGCAACGCTCGAGCGGCTGCGATCGCTCTGGGCATCGCTCCGGTATTTGGAAACACGCGCTTCCTACCAATCAGAAAAACAGTTCCCACATCTCGGCACGGTTCGCCTTCGAGTTCGGCGCGGCGACGGCAGAGAGAAAGCGACCGAGTTCAACTGGACCAACGACAAGGATGCCTTCGCGTTGGCGAACGAATATCGCCGTCTGGCGGATCAAAACATTCTGGCCTTCGATTTGATGGTGGCGCGCGACAACCAGCCGTTGGCTACGCCCAAACTCATGGAGACGTTGGAGATGATGATCGCGCGCGATGGA
>CAKZOF010000400.1 GCA_937135995.1 uncultured Pyrinomonas sp. | reverse complement strand
CAAGGTCGTGAATCATCGGCTTTTCGAGATAAACGTCTTTGCCAGCGTTCATCGCGTCGATGGCCATCTGCGCGTGCCAGTGGTCGGGCGTGGCGATGATGACCGCGTCGATGTCCGGGCGCGCCAAGATCTCACGGTAGTCGCGCGTCGTGAAGATCGGGCGCTTGCCGGTCGAGACGGTGGAGGCGCCCGTGCTCATCGATTGCACGTTCTGCGTGCTCAAACTGCTCTGGCCCGATCCGAAGACCTCTTGCGCGCGGATCAGGCGGCCGTCGTAGACATCAGCGACGGCGACCAGTTCGACGCCCGGAACGCGCAGCGCCGTCCTCGTGTCTGTGAATCCCATGCCGCCGATGCCGAGCGTGGCGATCTGTATTCGGTCGTTGGGAGATATCTTGGTCATCTCGCTCGATTGCTGCGCACCATCCTCGATAAGAAAGATCTTGGGCGCGCCTGCCGTCACCACCGCTCCAGCGGCAAGGCGCATGAAGTCGCGGCGCGACTGTTTAGACTGCTCCCACGTCATGAACTTCTCCTCCAAGCTTAAAGGTTACGGAATAAGGCCGATTCACCGGGCGCGCGGCTCGCATCGCGCAAACGCCGAGCCGCGTGCTCGAAGCGCCCGCCCTCGCCACACGATTGGTTCAAGTTTTGACCGAAATGCGCGCGCACTCGAAAAGGAGAAGTCTTCTCTTCTCGTACGGTCGCTTCGGCAATTGGGCCTTGGGCGGAACTTTGTTCGCATTATAAACAATTCTCACAGTTGTGACCAGAAAAATCTTTTTCGGTTTGCTGCCCGGCGGCGCACCAGCAAAACGCAACGCACAGCACGACGTGCATTTGCGCTCAGGCGCGGAGCGGGCGAAGCCGCCTCGCTCGAACTCTCTCTTCGAGTCCGGACGAGGAGTTTTCGGTTTTCAGGTCCAAGCGCGATAAAAGGCGATCTCTTGCCACACGCTTGCGGTGCGTCTTTCAAGCTGGGCTAGTTCTTCGTCGCTCAACGTGCGCGCGGCACGCACCGCTTGAATGTTTTCGGCGAGCTGGCGCGGGTTTTCAGCCGCGATGACGCAGGCCGTCACGCCGGGCAGCGACAGGACGTAGCTGATCGCTTCGTTGATGGTGAGCCGTCCGGGACGCAGGATCCTGCCGTAGGCCGGAACCTTCATCGCGATCACGCCGACTTGGCGTTCACGCGCCACGGGCAACGCATGTTTGATGAACGGGCGCGGATGATGAACGTCGGCGGCGTTGAGCGAGATCAGGGTTGCATCGAACGGGTAGCGACGCAAACTTTCAGCGATCACATCCGGATCGTGATGCCCTGAGATGCCGCAGAAGCGGATCAGCTTTTGTCGTTTGGCCTCCTCGATGGCCTCGATGGCTCCGCCGCGACCCGTCATCACGTCCAGTTCCTCTTTGAACGAGACGTGATGCATTTGCCACAGGTCTAAGTGGTCCGTCTTCAACCGGCGCAAAGATCTTTCGAGTTCGCGCCATGCGCCGTCGCGCGTGCGCTGATCAGTTTTGCTTGCGAGGAAGATCTGCGAACGATAGGGCGGAAGGACGCGCCCCAATTGCTCTTCGCTCACGCCGTAGTTGGCGGCCGTATCGAAGTAGCGCACGCCGAGTTCGAGCGCTGCTTCGACCAATTCGAG
>CAKZOF010000399.1 GCA_937135995.1 uncultured Pyrinomonas sp. | reverse complement strand
GCAATCTAATACAAGGAGGGAGTGCGAATTCCTCTGCCGCCTAAAGGCGGCAGTCCCCTTCGCGCGAAATTATGGAGATCACGCGCCGCACGCGCAATCTCGGGAGCCGGATCGCCTTCGACGATGATCGTATCGGTCTCCACCCCTTGAAGCAAGGGGTCGGCAAGCAACGCTTGGATGTTGCGTCGAAGGGTCTTCAACCACTCTTTGCCCTCTTCTTCCAACGCGCGTTCGGGGAGCGACAGCAGATTGGCCGGGACGCTTCCCTCTTGCACGCTCAGGATGATCAGCCTTCCATCGCCCTGCCGGGCAAAGGCGGCAGCGTATTTGAGCGCCGCACGCGCGTGCGGGGAGAAGTCGGTCGGGAAGAGGACATTGCGGAACGGATACATACGATTCAGAGAGCTTCCGGCGGACGCTGCGAGCGCGTCGATCCGATTCACGCATTCACGCACCGGCCCAGCATTCACCAAGTACGTGGAAACGACGAGAGCTTTCCCGATGACCAAACGGTTTGCGCTGCAGGCGTCGCTTCGCTTTTCGAGCGCAGTCTAGCAAAACCGGGCAAAAGGCGTCAAACAACAGGCCGAAAAGAGATTCGCGCCAGCGCGAATCAAGCGCCCACCGAAAAGGCGAAGGCGACGGTGCCGAAGCTGTCCATCGTTTGAATCGCTGCCTAGGGCACGGCAACCAACGCTCGATTGCTTCCGGCAAGTGGACCAGACGGCGAGGGGCGTTGTTCAAAACTTCGACCTCGCTCTCAACCCGTGGATCGGACGTCGAGCGCCCATGTGAGATCGCCGTCTTGCCAGCTTCGCTTTCGCCGCAGGAGCCGGGCGCGAGAGCCTTTTGACTGCCACCCGCGGTTTTGTCAAACTCATCCCATGTCGAGATTCGAGGTCGAAGTGCGCGCGCCCTTCGATTTTGCGGCGACGGCGCGTTTTCTGCGCTTCACCGAACACGAGGCGGTGGATCTTTTCGAGGCAGGTAAATACGTGCGCGCGTTGGACGTCGGTGGATGCCGCTGCTTGCTCGAAGTCGAGGCGACTGCGGGTCGACTCGCAGCGCGCGTGCGCGCCGCGCACGGGCGCCCGACCAAACAGGTGTTGCGCGAGGCGGAGCGCGCGGTGCGCTGCCTCTTCAGCCCGGAGCATGACTTGGAGGCGTTCCGCCAGCGCGCGGCGCGTGATCCGTTGATGCGTGCGCTCGAACGCGAGCATCGCGGACTGCGGCTCGCACGTTGGCCGTCGCTCTTCGAGGCGTTGGTCATCTCGATCCTCTCGCAGCAGATCGCGACCAAAGTTGCCATGGTGCTGAAGCGCCGCTTTGTCGAGCGTTTCGGAGC
>CAKZOF010000398.1 GCA_937135995.1 uncultured Pyrinomonas sp. | reverse complement strand
GAGCGAATGATCGAAGCGGCTCGCGAACGCGGACTCGACGAAGAGGTGCGCGCGGCAACGGAGCGTCTCGGCCGTTTGCTCAGCGAAGAACCGATTCAACCGGCCCACGGCGACTTGCGGCGCGAACCCGCAAGCGAATTCGAAGCGACCGCCTTCGGAGCCGAAATACCGGCCTCGCCTCTTCAAGACGAGTTTGCGCTGCAGGATCACGCCGCTGTCGACTGGAGCAACGCCGTTTCGGAGACGGACCGCTTCGACTCGGCGCTCGGCGCGAGCGAGAGGGCACGCCGCGAGCAGTTCCTCATGCAGGAACTGGAGAGCGTCGACTTCTACCTCGATCAAGGCTATCTGGACATCGCGCGTTCGACGCTTGACATGCTCGAGCAGCAGTTCGGCCCGCACGCGAGCATTGCCGAAAGGCGCCTCCGACTCGGCAGCGCCGTCGAACAAGTGCCGGAGCCGCGTTTCGCAGTTGGCGATCCGGTAACGACCGACGCACGCGTTGAACCGAGCATCGCGGAGATCGAAGAGGGCGCCAGCGTGATCAACGTCGTCATCGCCGAAGAGAGGCCCATCTCGACGGAGGATCGTTTCGCCGCCCCCCCGCCATGTGAAACGGCCGCTGCGCCACCATCGAACGGGCATCACCGCGTCGATCCTGGTTTTGCCGCGCTCATCGAGGAGTTCCGTAGCGAGCTCGGCGAAGAAGAGCCGCCCATTGTGCCATCCGATTACGATACGCACTACAATTTGGGCGTCGCTTACAAAGAGATGGAACTGCTCGACGAAGCCATCGAAGAGTTTCAGAAGGCCGTGGCGCTCGTCTCACCGCAAGACGGCACGCCGCGTTACCTGCAGTGTTGCAATCTTCTGGGCCACTGCTTCATGCAAAAAGGCATGCCGCGCGTGGCCGTCATGTGGTTCCGTCGCGGACTCGACGCGCCGGGCCACTCCGAGGACGAATATCAAGCGCTACGCTACGAACTCGGCAACGCCTACGAGCAAATGGGCGACATCGAACGTGCCATCGAAATCTTCTCCGAAGTCTACGGGATCAACGTCTCGTACCGCGGTGTAGCCGAACGCTTGCGCGAACTGCAAGCGCAACGCGAAATCGTCAAATAGTGCCCCGCAAGACTTCACGTCGCTCCTCGATTTGGGCGTCTTTTGTCCCTTCTCGCTCGCGCCGCCAGCCTGACCACAAGGCCGACACTCGCACCGCATCGCCTCGCAGCTCTCGCCGAAGTTCAAGGATTCGGCGAATCGGCTCGCCAAAAGGGGGGTGGACGAGTGGCGCCCTTTTGTGCCATCATCGATGGTGAAAACAATGGCTGCGAGGGTGACCGTCATCTTCTATATCATCTTGAGTCTCGAAGTGGGACTCGCGCTCGTCCTGTTGCCTTGGATTCAACCGTTCGGCCTCGGCGATTGGGGCGACAACTACCTGTTGCTCTACGCCGCGCAAAAGACCGGTCTTGTCGGATTGCAACAGGTGGTCGCATCGGGTTGGGTGCGTGGGGCCGTGACCGGACTCGGCATCGTCAACTTGCTGATGGCCGTCTGGGAAATGTTCCACTTCCGGCA
>CAKZOF010000397.1 GCA_937135995.1 uncultured Pyrinomonas sp. | reverse complement strand
AAGAGCAGGAGCGCGGCATCACGATCACGAGCGCCGCGACGACCTGCTTTTGGCGCCGGTTCGGTCAAGAGTACCGCATCAACATCATCGACACGCCGGGCCACGTCGACTTCACCATGGAAGTCGAGCGCTCGCTGCGCGTGCTCGACGGAGCAGTCGCCGTCTTCGATGGCGTCGCGGGCGTCGAGCCACAATCCGAAACCGTCTGGCGGCAAGCGGACAAGTACCGCGTCCCGCGCATCTGCTTCATCAACAAACTGGATCGCGCTGGCGCTTCCTTCACCCGTTCGGTCGAATCCATCGTCAATCGCCTCGGTGCCAACCCCGTTCCCATTCAGATCCCCATCGGATTGGAAGACGAATTTCGCGGTGTCGTCGATCTGATCGGCATGCGCGGCCTCGTCTGGAAGGACGAGACCAAAGGGGCTGAGTACATCGTGATTGACATCCCGGAAGAACTCAAGGAAGAGGCCGCGGCGGCGCGCGAGAAATTGTTGGAAGCGGTGGCCAGCATCGACGATGACCTGATGGTCAAATATCTCGAGGGCGAAGAGATCACCGAGGACGAAATCCGCGCGGCGTTGCGTCGCGGCACCATCGAACAGAAGCTCGTCCCCGTGCTCGGCGGAGCCGCGTTCAAGAACAAGGGCGTGCAACCATTGCTCGATGCTGTGGTCGATTACCTCCCCAGTCCGCTCGATATCCCGCCCGTTGAAGGCATCAACCCAAGAACCGGAGAGGTTGAAACCAGACCCGCCGACGAAAACGCCCCGTTCAGCGGTTTGGTCTTCAAGATCATGACCGACAAGCATCTCGGTCAACTCTCCTACGTCCGCATCTACAGCGGCAAGATCACCGCCGGGTCATACGTCTATAATTCGACCAAAGAATCGAAAGAGCGTGTCGGGCGCTTGATGCGCATGCACGCCAACAAGCGCGAGGACATAGACGAGGCGAGCGCGGGCGAGATCGTCGCCATCGGCGGGATGAAGAACGTCTCCACGGGTGACACGATCTGCGACGAAGCCCGTCCGATCGTGCTCGAGGCGATGGAGTTCCCGACGCCGGTGATTCGCGTCGCCGTGGAGCCGAAGACGCGCGCCGACCAAGACAAGTTGAGCACGGCGCTACAACGGCTGGCACAAGAAGATCCGTCGTTCAACGTCTCGACCGACCAGGAGACGGGGCAGACGATCATCGCCGGCATGGGCGAGTTGCATCTTGAGATCATCGTCGATCGGATGAAGCGCGAGTTCGGCGTCGAGGCCAACGTCGGACAGCCGCAGGTCGCTTACCGCGAGACGATCACGCAACCGGCTCCGGGCAAGGCCATCTTCAAACGGCAGACCGGCGGGCGCGGCCAGTACGGCCACGTCGAGATCGAGATCGAACCGGCTCCAGGCCAAGGGTTCGTCTTCGAGAACCTGATCACCGGCGGCGTCATTCCGAAAGAGTTCATCAAGCCGACCGAAGAGGGTATCCGCGACGCCATGGAGCGAGGCTACTTGGCCGGTTACGAGATGGTGGACATCAAGGTCAAGCTCGTCTTCGGGTCGTACCACGAAGTCGATTCAGACGAGCGCTCGTTTCACATCGCCGGCAGCCTTGCGTTTCAAGACGCGGTGAAGAAAGCCGCGCCGGTGCTGCTCGAGCCGATCATGCGCGTCGAGATCGTCACGCCCGAAGAGTACATGGGGGCGGTCAATGGCGACTTGATGTCGCGACGCGGACGCATCGAGAAGATGGAAGCGCGGCCAGGCGGCGTGCAGGTGATCACGGCGCTTGTGCCGTTGGCCGAGATGTTCGGTTACACGACCGACCTGCGGTCGTTGACGCAAGGGCGCGCCACTTCGACCATGCACTTCGAGCGGTACGAGCAGGCGCCCAAGCAGGTCGCCGACGAGGTGATCTCGCGTGTGCAGGGCGTCGCCAAATGAAGATCAAAAGGTGAATCGAGCGAGTTCGAAAAATCTTTCGAGGAGAGAGCGAGGATCAAGACGAGATGAGCAAAGAGCGGTTTGACCGGAGCAAGCCACACGTCAACATTGGGACGATCGGGCACGTCGATCAC
>CAKZOF010000396.1 GCA_937135995.1 uncultured Pyrinomonas sp. | reverse complement strand
TCGCTCTTTGGCAGCAACGGACGAAGCGTCGTCCGCATAGGCTACGGCCTCGCCTACGATCCCGTGGCGACTTTCATGGTGACGTCGGTCTCTGGCTCCGTGCCCGGGCTGATCGCCACCTGTTCGACGACTTTCCGCACCGTCAACAACGCGACGCAGACGTCGAGCACTCCCGGCTGCGCCGCCGCTCCCGACCTGCGGCTCGGCGAAGGGTTCCCGACCGAGTTACCGCCGCCGAGCATCAAGCCATCGACCTTTTTGACGCCACCGCTGCTGCTCTACCCTGACGCGCCGCCGCTTGTCATGTTCGATCCGAACTTGAAGCAACCGACGGTGCACCAGTGGAGCTTGAGTCTGCAACGCGAGCTGCCCGGCGGTTTCGTCGTCCAAGCGGCTTACGTCGGGCGGCGCGGCACGCGCCTGTTCCGCTCCTACGACATCAACCAGATCGACGCCGCGCCGATCCTCTCCTCCTTCCTCATCATGCGCGATAACCTCAACAAGGGGTGCCAGCCCAACGGCACCGGATGCCCAGCAGGCGTGACCGGCGTGACGCCGCCGATCGCCAGCGTCCCTGGCATCACGGCTTCGTTTCTGAACGGCAGCAGCGTCCGCACGGAACTGGGGCGCAATGGCGCGGGCGCTTTTGCCGAACTCGTCGAAGGGCAGACGCTCGCCCTGAAGCTCAGGCCCAACCAGCAGTTCGGGCGCATCACCTACATCGATGCGGGCGGCGATTCCTACTACCACGGCGCGCAGTTCACCGTCCGGCGACGGTTTGCGCAAGGTCTGGGGATGAACTTGGCTTACACCTTCGCCAAATCGATCGACAACGGTTCGCTTGATCCCGTTGGCGCGGCTTCGGGCGGCGGACTATCGATCACCACGGCGCGAGCGCCGGTTGATGCGCGCAACTTCCGGCTCGAACGCGGGCGGTCCGATTTCGACCGGCGCCACGTCTTCAACGTCGCCTCGGTTTGGGATCTGCCCATCGGGCGCGGGCAACGTTTCTTCGGCAACTCGCGCGGAGTGATCAATCAACTGCTCGGCGGTTGGAGCATCAACACGATCTTCACGGCGATGTCAGGCGAACCGTTCAGCGTGACGAGCGGCTCGCGTACGTCGAACAACGCGCATGTGTCGCGTGCCGATGTGATCGCGCCCGTCCGAGCGCGCTTGCGTCAGGTGCCCACCATCATCGGCCCCGTTCTCTTCACCGACGAAGAGAAACAGCGAGCTTTCCGCGTGCCCGAGCCCGGGCAGAATGGCGCCGGACGGAACATCTTCACCGCCTCGGCCTACTGGAACCTCGATCTCGGCATCGTCAAGTTCTTCAGCATCACGGAGCGAGTGCGCCTGCAGTTTCGCACCGAGATGTTCAACGCCCTGAACCACGCCAACTTCGACAACCCGCGCGACGCGAGCACCGGCTCGCCGAGCATCCTCTCGCCGGTCTTCGCGCAGACCTGCTGCGCTGCCGTCTCGCCGCCCTCGACACAGACCATCATCCAAACGGGCGAGACCGGGCGCGTCATCCAGTTTGCGCTCAAGCTGCAGTGGTGAGGCATTGAAACGAGGAGCGGAAGGGGCTTAAGGGCGCCCCTTCCGCCCCTCGATGCACATATCAGCGGTAGCGTTGAGAATCACCGCGCTGACTGGCTGCACTGGACGCAGATAACGGCCTTACTGCGCCTGCCAACGGCGGTGCGTTGAAAATCGTGCTCTCTTCTCGCCAGTATCTTTCGCGTTTTTCGCCATGTCGGGAGTTAGGTCTCCCGCGCCTAGCATGGCGGCGGACGGGTTGAAAATCAGACGCGGCGGGCCACAGCAGCACGCAACTCTGGTAAAAGACGCGGGCCGACTTGTGCTGAACGGGGTACTCCCTACAGCGGCGATGCCTTCGAACGTCGAAGAAGAAGCGTGGCGAGGCCGCCGAGCGTGACTGTGACGGCGGCCGAAAGCAGGCAGTATTCGCAGAAGGCGCGCAAGACGAAGGCTTGCACGTAGAGCAACCAGAGCGTCACGCCGAGCATAGCGAAGACGAGCGCGCACAACAACGAGCGCGCCATCGCGTAACCGAAAGCGGCCAGCGTCGCAAGGCTGAAGACCGCGAAATAGGCGATCGCGCCGATGGCCGCCAACGGCACAGGGCCAACCTTTGCGTACTCGCTTCCGAGCACGGCGGAGCAACCGGCAAGTACCG
>CAKZOF010000395.1 GCA_937135995.1 uncultured Pyrinomonas sp. | reverse complement strand
GGAGCAAATGCGCGCCGCGCGAAGTGGTAGCCGCGACGTTGATGTCATCGCTACGAATAGAGGAGAAGACGCGCATCAACTTGCGGGCCCGGGTCGCCAGCACGTTGAGGCGGCGCCAGCCGTTCTCGCCGTTCAACGGGCCGAAACGGTAGCGGAGTAGTCCGTCGCGTCCTCGGGCGTAGGTGACGCTCAGAAAGATGACGTCGCGCTCGTCGCCTTGGATGTTCTCCAGATTTTTGACGAAGAACGGTTCATCTCTGTTTCGGTCGAAGAAAGACTCGAGTTCCGGATCGTGGCGCCGACGCTGTTCTATTTCGTCCTGAATAGCGATCTGCTGACGGAGGCCGAAGGTTCCGACGCCGAGCGATAGATCAGGGTGCTTTTTTGCGTGTTCGACGACGGCATCGACAACGCGCCGCGCCTCGATCAAATTCAACCCTTGGCCTTCGTACAAGCCGTCGGCGACGAACTCGAAGCGCACGCCAGCGTCGGCGGGATCTGTTTCGACGCTGGGGAAAGTGCAAAGGTCGGCATTGTAGAAGCGGACGTTCGAGAAGGTGATGAGCGATTCGTGGGCGCTGCGGTAGTGCCACCTGAGTCGCGTGCTCGGCAGCCCGGCGCCGGCCACCTCTTCCAACACGCTCGGCATATCCTCGTAGCGCGGCAGTCCATCTTCGTCCACCTCGGCCTCGACCGTTCCGTTCTGGACAGCGAAGAAATTGGTCGGCGGCAACTGCCTCGGGTCACCGACGATCACCACTTGTTTGCCCCGCAAGATGGTGCCGATGGCGTCTTCGGTCGGAAGTTGCGATGCCTCGTCGAAGATGACGAGGTCGAACTTGTCTTCCACCGATTCGAGCAGTTGGGCCACCGTCTGCGGCGACATCATGAAACAGGGCTTGATCGCACGAATCGCTGCCAACGCGTGCTTCATCGTGACGCGCAGCGGAGCGAGCCCGCGCTGGCGCGCCAGTTGCCGCCGCAAGAAGCTCATCGCCGGTTGCAGCTCGCGTCTTTGCAGATCGAACTGGACGCGCTCACGCAGCGCGTTTACCAGCTTGGTGCGGTTTTCGCGCAACACCTGCTCATCGAGTCGGCGAAACTCGGCGATGCGCTGTTCGTGCGCGAGACTGTGGAACTGCAGCAACGCAGGACGCTCAGGGATGACGCGCTCCAGCCACTTCTGATAGAAGGCCCGCTCGAACGCCGCCGCCAGATCGTCGAAAGCAATCTCGCCCTCTATGGCGAGCGGAAGAAGCTCAGCAGCCGCTCCGTTTTCGACGCGCTGCCGCGCCATCTCGAAGGCGGCCCACTCTGGCGCGCGATGAAGCTCGTCGAGCAGCCGCGCGAGGCGGCCTGAGATGGTAGCGAAATCGAGCGCGTCGAAGTAGTCCGAAGCAAGTCCGGCAAGCTGACAGAACTGCGGGAGACGTGACCAAACTTCGCCGATCCGCTGCGCGAACGATCGGGCCACGGCGACGTCGGGCGCACCGCGGCTGGCAAGTTCCACGGCCCGCTCGCCGAGCACATGGCGCGCAGAGAGCGACCGGAATCGCGCCGCCCACGCGAGACAATCTTCCAACGCCGGCCAGTCGGATGCTTCGCCTCGCCACCTTTCTCCGAAGATCAACGCGCCGCGCGCGCGCTGCGCTTCCAGATGGCGCTTCTCGCGCAAGTAGGCGGCGATGCAAGCCAACTCGCTCTTCACTTGCTGCCAGGCAGCAAGACCCCTCCCGTCCGGGTTTTCGCTTCCCGAGACCCGGTTGGACGCCGCTTCTATTTCGGTCAGTTCCCTTTCAAGCCGCTCTGCCTCTTCGTGTCCGCCGGCATGCGCCTCTTTCCAAGAACCGTCGTGAAGCCCGTGCCGCGCACACAACCGGTGGCAGGCCTCGCGCCATGCGACGTACTTTTCCAGCGCATCCCAGTTCGAGCTTTCGCCCTCCCAGAGCGGCCCCCCAACCGCGGCTCCAGCGTGGTCCAGATCCCGCAGTTGTGCTCTAGCGCGAAGGTAGGCGCCCACCATCTCCAAATCGCTCCTCATCCGCTGCCAAGAGGCGAGAAAGAGGCTCTCGGGCAATCGACTGCGCCGCGCATACTCGGTCAACAACACCTCGATCTCGTCGGCCTGCGCTGCGAGCGCGTCGAAGCCGTCGCACGCCGACGAAGCAACGATCTTCGCGCAGAGTTGCCGCAAGGAAACGGCCCAGAGAAGGACTTTTTCCAAAGCGTTCCAGTTCGATTCTTCACCCTGCCACAGCGAACCGAAGATAGCCCGTCCGAGCTCTTCGCGCGCTTCGAGCTCGCGCCGCTCGCGCCACAAGCGGGCAGCCGTTTTCATGTCGTTCGCTTGCTCCAGGAGGCTTGCACGGTAGGTCGGCAAGCGCAACGCGAGCCAGCGTCGTTTGATCGCGCGAAAGCGGCCATCAAGCGCGGCCAGAAAACCGAAGAGTCCGAAAGCTTTGCGTTCGACGTAAGCGATCTCGTCCGATGGATCTTGGTCGGCGACCTCTGAGGTGAACTTCGCGCAGAGCTGCCTGCGCAAGCGCGCAAGCTGCCTACCGGTGGAGATCAAACGTTGCGCTTCGACGAACGCGCTGTCGGCATGTTGCAGGACTGCAGCGGC
>CAKZOF010000394.1 GCA_937135995.1 uncultured Pyrinomonas sp. | reverse complement strand
CGATCTTCTCTTTTGATGGAAGATGTCATGGCCGAAGCGAAGCCATCAACCGGAGCGTACCGCTCGTCGAGCGTCGACGTGCTGCCGGCGTGGGTGACTAACGTTTCCGATGCTTGCTTGGGCTGGAACCCACCGACGGGGACCAACGATCTAATCCCAGCACGTAGCGCCAGTCGACCGACGCCGAGTTACCGGGGGAGGATCACGTTCGGGCGGCAAACGGTCGTCGGGGCGCAACTCGCCGCAGTGAGTCATCTCGCGCCGGCGCGCCGCCAGCGTCTTGGCTGAGGTCGCGTTGGTCTCCTGCGCGCGACACGGTTCTAGCTAACCGTGCGCGGCGGACGCGAAAGCGGGCGGTCCAGTTGCCACCGCGAGAACCACGGTCACCGCCCGACACCTATTCGTGCCACTCAGCCTGCTCGTCGTCGGGAACGAGACGGCCCGCTGGCCTCCGCCAAGAGCAGACTCGGCAACCCGCCGGTTGAGCGAACTCGATGGTTCAGCGTGCCGACTGACGCGCCCGCGGCTTGAGCTTCCCCGATCAGACGGGTTTCAGCAGACACCCGGGCACATAGTTCGATCAAGCGCGGCTCTCGCCCGCTTCGCCGTTCTCGCGGGCCGCTTTACAAATGTAACACACCATGTTACATTAACGCTGTTTCAAGACCGAGCGTGATGGAGGACGGAAGATGAGAGCTTACGAGGTGCGAAGCTTCGGCTTCGACGGTCTCGTCCCGGTCGACGTGGATGACCCGACGCCGAACAGTCGCGAGGTCATCGTTCGCTTTCATGCGGTCTCTTTGAACTACCGCGATCTGATGTTCATCAAGGGGGTCTATAATCCGAACGCGAAATTGCCCGCCGTGCCGCTGTCGGACGGGGCGGGCGAGGTCGTTGCCGTCGGCCGCGAAGTGACGCGCTGGAAGGTCGGCGACCGGGTCTGCCCGATCTTCGTACAAGGTTGGATCGAGGGCGAGCCGTCGGCGGAGAAGAATCGAACCTCGCTCGGCGCAGGCGACCGACCTGGAGTGCTGCGCGAACGCGGCGCCTTCAATGAAGAAGCGCTCGTCAAGATCCCGGATCATCTTTCGTACGAAGAGGCGGCGACGTTGCCGTGCGCGGCGCTAACGGCGTGGAACGCGCTTGTGGTCGCGGGACGCCTGCGAGCGGGCGAGACCGTTTTGACGCTCGGCACGGGCGGTGTCTCCATCTTCGCCCTGCAATTGGCCAAGATGCACGGCGCGCGCGTCCTGATCACGTCGAGCAGCGACGAGAAGCTCGCGCGGGCGCGAAGTTTGGGCGCGGACGAGACGATCAACTACCGACAGGTGCCCGATTGGGACAAAGAGGCGTTGCGTTTGACCGAAGGGCGCGGCGTGGATCACGTCATCGAACTTGGCGGCGCGGGCACGCTCGCGCGCTCGTTGAATGCGGTGCGCGTCGGCGGCCACGTCGCGCTGATCGGCGTGTTGGCTCCGAAAGGCGACGTGGACCTGCGGCGAGCTTTGATGAAGAGCGTGCGCGTGCAAGGCGTGTTCGTCGGTTCGCGCCGAATGTTCGAAGAGATGAACCGCGCCATCGAAACGAACAAGCTTCGCCCAGTGATTGATCGCATCTTCGCGTTTGACGAAGCGCGCGCCGCGCTCGAGTACATGGACCGCGGCGCGCATTTCGGCAAGATCGTCATCAAGTTCGATTGAGGACCGACCGGAGAGATCTAGTTCAATGAAATCTTGGCGGATCGGCGAAGCGGCCGGTCCAGCCATCGGTGAAATTCGGTGAAGAGGAGGAACAACCGGTGCCGATACCGACGAGAGGATATGCCGTCAAAGAGGCCCGCGCGCCGCTCGCGCCGTTCGATTTCGCGCGGCGCGATCTCGGCGCGCACGACATTCTGATCGACATTCTCTATTGCGGCGTCTGCCATTCGGACATCCATCAGGCGCGTAATGAATGGGGCAATTCCATCTATCCAATGGTACCCGGTCATGAGATCGTCGGGCGCGTGGTGCGCGTCGGCGCCGACGTGACGCGCTTTCGGGAAGGCGACACGGCGGGCGTCGGCGTCTTCGTCGACTCTTGTCGCGAGTGTCGCAACTGCCGCGAAGGGCTGGAACAATATTGCGAGCAGGGGTTCGTGCCGACCTACAACGGGTATGAACGCGACGGTCGGACGCCGACCTACGGTGGATATTCGACCGCGATCGTCGTCGATGAAGGCTACGCCTACAGAATCCCGGAAGGGCTTTCGCTCGCGGGCGCCGCGCCGCTGCTCTGCGCAGGCATCACGACCTATTCGCCGCTCAGGTATTTCGGCGCTGGCGCGGCGCAGCGCGTCGGCATCGTCGGCTTGGGC
>CAKZOF010000393.1 GCA_937135995.1 uncultured Pyrinomonas sp. | reverse complement strand
GTCGCCCCCAGACCGCCGCCGAGTTGACTGCTCAAGATTTGCAACGGCGCTTGCGCGAGCATCGCTTTGGAAGCTTGGTTCGTGCCATGTCGCAAAGTCACGTGCATGATCTCGTGAGCGAGGACGCCGGCCAGTTCGTCATCGTTTCTCACCGCACGCAGCAATCCGCTAGTCACGTAGATGTACCCGCCGGGAAGCGCAAACGCGTTGACATCGGAACGGTCTATCACGCGGAAGCGCCAAGGAAGTCCCGGCATCGAAGAACGCGCCGCCAGCCGCCTTCCGATGAGCGTCACGCGCCGGTCTTCATACGTTCTGTACTGGCGCTCGATCTGCACGGCTGACTGCCGCCCGATCTCGACATCATCACGCAAAGAGAAAAGGTTGAAGCCCGGACGAAGCCGCGTCTGCGCACTCGCTTCCGTCATCAAGACCGGCGCGGCACCGAGCGTGAGAACAATCGCGATGATCGCGCCCATTCTGGCAACACCCTTCGTCCGCATGATTCATCCCTCCCTTCTCATGCTCTTTAGTGTCGTTGTAGGAAACTTGCGTGCCAGAAATCGGCATTCGTCAAGATTCAGCGGAAATTCAAGCTTCCGGCAACACGATTGCAACCTCTCTCTTCGCCAAGTCCCCTTTTGCGAGGGTGATCCTCGTGTCCCGCGCTCGAGTCTTGCACGAAAAGAGGCGACTTTCACCCGAAAAGGTTTCACTTCAGCAGGCCACTGCGTCCCAAGGCGGAACAGTTTTCGGAAGCGTCTATCCACCCTCCCGCGCCACGAATCATTGCATCCACTCATCGCCGAGCGCGATGCACCGTCGCTTGCTGTTTTCTCGAAAGCTTACACGCGCTCCGCCGCGCAAGGGGCACGGCACCAGCAGGTCGGCAACGAGATAGCAAGATGAACCTGCTTTGTCATCTTGCGCTGTTCGCTCCGTAAAAACACCGAGCGTTCACGGAGTTATCGCGCCCGGAGTGACAGCCCGTTCTCCGGTTGAAGATCCGTGGGCGGAGAAGTTATCATCTTCGGCGCGCCCCTTGTTTCTCGGGACTGCGTGCTTGAAATGGCAAGCACCGAAGCGTGATCGGTCGCCAGTGACGGAAACTTTTTCTTGAAGATCAGCCGCGAGCAAATGAGCAGGCTCTTCGCCATCTTGCTTCTCGTTTTCGCTCTCCCGGGGCAGCAATCGAAAGGGCCGTTCGGTCCGGCCGCACCGACGACGGAAGTGCCAGCGGCCAACGAGGATGCCTCGCGCGCGCTTCGCGCCTCGTTGGCGATCGCCGCCGAGAGAAACGCTGCGCTCGCGCGCGAACTGATCTGGAGCTTCGGCGGGCGCACGCACCGGGGCGTCGAACTTTACGTGCCACTCATCGGGCAGACGATCAAATGCGAAGGCGGCGTCACGACGACGGAGTTCGCGGCGGCGCTCGCCACTTGGCAAGCGCGCATGGGGCTCCCGCAAACCGGCATATTGGATGAAGAGACGATGCGGTCGCTGATCTCGTTCTGGCAAGAGGAACGGATCAGAGATCGGCAAGAACCACCACCGCATCGGCTCGTCGTCGCTCCGCCATCCGACTTCTTCGATCCGGATCGTCCCGACGAACTTCGTCGCGTCGAAAAAGAGACCTACGCCGCTTACAAGCGCATGTTCGCGGCGGCGCTCGCCGATCCGACCTCCGGTTTGGCGCGCGACCAAGCGAAAGGATACCTGAAGATCATCTCTGCTTTCCGTTCGCGCGAATACCAGGAACGACTCCGGCGCTTGTCTCCGCATTCAGGAAGAATCGGGTTGGCCATAAACAGCCCGCATTTCACTGGACGAGCGCTCGATCTGTACGTCGGCGGCGCTCCCGTGGAAACGGACGATGCCAACCGCGCCCTGCAGACGCAGACGCCCATCTACCGCTGGCTGGTTCGCAACGCACGACGCTTCGGCTTCGTCCCCTACTTTTACGAACCTTGGCATTGGGAATACCGCCCGGAACTCGTGGCGGATCCGGCAAACGAACTAACGGCGCGTTGATGCTTCGCGCGCTCCACCTCGGCGATGCACTTGCAAACGCGAAACGCGCCACCCAGAGTCAAGACGAAGAGATCTGCTTGTGAGGAGCGGTCATCGAACCTCGGCTTCGGATTTACGTCCGAAGAACGTGCAGTCCTCTGGAAAGCTTGATCCGGCAACCGCGATCTACGGTTTTCACACCGGCGCCCCCTTTTTCAAGGATCTTCGCTGAAGCACGTCGCAAACTGCAACTAAAGGTCAAACCGCCGATGCTTCCTTTCCCAGAGGCGAGAAGAAGAATCGAAGAGCATGTCCGCTCGGTCGGCGTTCAACGCGATCGCAGGGCTGTTGCAGCGCGTCGGAGCTTGCGGGGCGGATCTTCGCTCGGTCGTCGTTCAACGCGATTCCCGCCCGTCCGTCTTCTTTTTCGGCGAACCGAGGAGCGAGACCGAAACGAGCGCCAGCACGGAGAGGATGATCGCCGGGATCACTGGATCGACGCCGGTTCGTGTGCCCAACCCGCCGAATTCCCAAACGAGCGTCGTGACGATGCCGGTGACGATGGAAGCGACAGCTCCCGCCGCCGTCGCGCGCGGCCAGATGAAAGCAGCGATCAGCGATGGCGTTACGCCCGTGCCGTAGATCGTGTAGGCACGGAGCGCGACTTCGAGGAATTTGTCCGAGTAGGTCGAGATCACGTAGGCGATCGCTCCGAGCGCCACCACCGTCGCGCGCAACAGCCAGACCAAACGCCGCTCGCTCGCTTGCGGATCGATGAAACGCTGGTAGATGTCGCGGATCAGCGCAGTCGCCGGAACCAGCAGATACGAGATCGCGGTCGACATGATGATCGCCATGATCGTCGTCATGACCAATGCGCCGAGCCACACGGGCAGATGATCGCGCGCGACGTAAGCGATGACGCGCCCAGGCTGGGCCAGTTTGCCATCCTGCCATTCGAGCGCCGACGCGACCCATGCCGTCAAAATGATCATCCACTCCATGTAAGCGACGCCGACGAGCAACCACAAAGTCGCCGCCCGCGCCTTGCCTTCTGTTTGCGCCGAGAAGAAGCGCTGGTACATGTTCGCGTCGCCGAGCACGAGAAGCCCGGGCGGCAGGATGTAACCGAGCGCCTGCACCCAACTGATCGGCCCGATCAATTTTAAATGGTCGGGCGGCAGACTGGCGGCGATCCCCTGATAGCCTCCGGCGGTGAACCAAAGGTACGGCAAAGTGATGAGGATGCCGATGATCATCGTCACGCCCATTGCCACATCCGTGTAAGCGACCGAGAACATTCCGGCCAACGCCGTGTAGATGATGATGAACGCGGCGACGATGATCACGGCGAGTCGGAAATCGAGCGATGGCATCGTCAGGTTGAGCACCGCCGCCGCCGCGCGATACTGGTACGAGACGATGGTCACGGCGGTCATCACAAGCGCGATGACACCGAGAAGGCGCGCCCATTTGTTGTAGCGCGCTTCCAAAATGTCCTGTACCGTGATGGCCTCGAAACGGCGCGCGCGCGCCGCCAAGAAGGAGAGCGCGGCGATGCCGACGAGCGCACCGAGAGGCAGAATCCATGCGGCGATGCCCACTTCATAGACCTTGCCCGCATTGCCGAAGATCGAGCCCGTGCCGATCCACGTCGCGAGCATCGTCCCGAAGAGGACGAACGTTCCGAGCTGTCGGCCGGCGACCGAAAAATCCTCTTGCCGCTCGACGCTGCGACTGCGGATCGCGCCGATGCCGACCAAAAAGATGAGGTAAACGACGATGGTCCAGAAATAAGCGCTGTTCATCTTCTGCTCCGCCGCCAAGGCGCCTTCGTTCGGGCGACTTACAGGTTCGCGAGAATGAAATCGGTCATCATCTGGCGCAAGTGCTTCACCAGCAGTGGATCGCTGACGCCGTGGCGCGATTTCGGATAGAGCATCAGCTGGAACTGCTTGCCAGCTTTTTGCAGTTCATAGGCAAACTGAATGCTGTTCTGCAAGTGGACGTTGTCGTCCATCGTCCCGTGGATCAGGAGGAGCTTGCCGTGCAGGTCGGAAGCCGCGCGCACCACCGAACTGCGACGATAGCCTTCGGCGTTGTTCTGCGGCATGCGCATGTATCGTTCGGTGTAGATCGAATCGTACAGGTGCCAATCCGTCACCGGCGCGCCAGCGATGCCGATGCGGAAGCTGCGGCTGTGCGTCAGCGCATAGCTCGTCATGTAACCGCCGAAGCTCCATCCCCATAGACCGATGCGCTCGGCATCGACGTAGGGCAAACTCCGCAAGTAGGAGATGCCGTCTTCCAGATCGCGCAGCTCCAATTCGCCGAAATTCCCGTAAGCGGCCCAAGCCGATTGCGCCCCTTTGCCGCTCGCCGTGCGATTATCGCAGATCCAGATGATGTAACCTCGCTGGGCCAGCAATTGATGCCACATGTATGTCGGGCCGCCCCAAGCGTTGCGCACTGCGGGCGCGTGCGGCCCGGAATAGGTGTAGCTCATCACCGGATATTTCCGCTTCGGATCGAAATCGGGCGGTTTGATCATCATCGCTTCCATGACGAAGCCGTCGCGCGTTTTGACCTGCAGGAATTCAGGTTTGCCCAGTTTGAATTGCCGCAACGCTTCGACGCGGTTCTCGTCGATGACGCGCACCTGTTTACCATCGGCGTCGAACAGCCACACTTGCGTCGGCGTCTGCACGTCGCTCCAGTAGTCTATGAAGCGCGTAAACTGCGGATTGAACGCGGCGCGATGCCATCCTTCCGCCTGCGTCAAACGCATCATCTGGCTTCCATCTAGCTTGATGCGATAAACGTGCTCGGCGATATGGCTGTGTTCGGTGGCGGCAAAATAGATGAAGCCTGCTTTCTCGTCGACGCCGTACAGATCACGGACTTCCCATTCACCGTCGGTCACTTGGCGAATCAACTTGCCGTCGGGCGCATAGTGGTACAGATGCATCCAGCCGCTTCGCTCGCTGCGCCACAAGAAACTGCCATCGCGCAACCAGCGCGGGTTGTCAACCGCTTCGATCCACGCGCGAGTCTGTTCGCGAAATAGCCGCGTCGTGCGCCCCGTCTCCGCGTCGGCAGCGTTGAGATCGAGAAAGGTCTGCTCGCGATTCTGTGCTTGAAAGAGGACGCGCCGCGCATCGGGCGACCACGCGACGCGCGAGATGAGCAAATCTTCTGGGAGATACGAAGATAGCTCAGCCCAGCGCGTCGGACCGCCAGCGGCGCTCACGACGCCGAGCTTGACGAGCGGATTAGGATCGCCGGCAAGCGGGTAGTGCGTCTGCTCCAGCGCTTGCAAGCGTGGGATGTGATCCACCACAGTGAAGCGCGGGACGCGCCGCTCGTCCAATTGCAGATAGGCGATGCGCGCCGAATCCGGACTCCACCAGTAACCGCGCGTATTGCCGCGCCCGTAGAGTTCCTCTTCGTAAACCCAGTCGAGTCTCCCGTTGAGCAGTTCATCGCTGCCGTCGGTGGTGAGCGCGCGTTCGCGTCCCGTCGCCACTTCGACGACGTAGAGGTTGCCAGCACGCACGAAGGCGACGAGCCGCCCATCGGGGCTGAAAGTGGCATCCGTCTCTTCCTCGGGAGTGGCTGTCAGACGCACGACGCGGTCGCTGCCGAGTTCGTAGTAGAAGAGATCGTTGGCGTAGTCGAGCAGCACGGCGGTGCGCGCCGGATTGAAGTTGTATGAAGACTGCGATGCCAAACGACGTGCTCCTTCGGCATCGATGCCGGGAACGCGACGAAGCGCCGCTTCCATTTTGGCACCGTCGAAGAATAGCTCCCGCTCGCCCGTGGCAGCGCGCACTCTCCAGATGCGCGCCGCTCCATCTTTTGCCGGCTCGCTCTGTAAATAGTATTCGCCATCCTCCAGCCATGCGAGGTTGAGCGGCGGTGAACCGTTGAAGTTGATGCGTTTGACCGGATCGTATATGTCGTCGATGGTGAGCAGTCGCTCTTGCGCTTGCGCACTGAACGCGACGCTTGACAAACAGAAAGCGAGGACGCACAACCTCGTCCGACTGATCACGCGCTTTTCCTCCCTCGTGAAACCAATCGAAATCCTTTGATGTTTCGAGATGCGATGGAAGCATCAACGCGCTGCTTCATCGCGCGTGCGGCGCGGCGGCGCGTTCTTGACGAACCGGTCGAACCACGCGACCATCTCGTAGAGCGCATGTTCGATCGATTCGCGCGCTTCGTAGCCGTGCGATTCAAGCGGCAACATCACGAAGCGAACCGTCCCGCCATTGCCGCGTATGGCTTGATACATTCGCTCGGACTGCATGGGGAAGGTGCCCGGGTTGTTGTCCGCTTCGCCATGGATGAGCAACAGCGGCTCGTTGATCTTGTGCGCGTACATGAAGGGCGAAACGCGGATGTAAAGTTCAGGCGCTTCCCACAGCGTGCGCCTTTCGTTTTGAAAACCGAAAGGCGTGAGCGTGCGGTTATAAGCCCCGCTGCGCGCAATGCCGGCGCGGAACAGATCCGAGTGAGCCAGTAGATTGGCTGTCATGAAGGCGCCGTAGGAGTGGCCGCCGACGCCGACTCGATCCGGATCGGTGACGCCCATTTCGACGGCCTTGTCGATCGCCGCCTTGGCGCTCATCACGATCTGCTCGATGAACGTGTTGTTGACCGTCTCAGGATCGCCGACGACCGGCATCGTCGCGTTGTCGAGCACGGCATAGCCAGCCAGCACGAAGAACAGATGCGACGCGCCCGCAAATGTGGTCCAGCGTTGGGTGGAACCCGTGACTTGACTGGCCGTGGCTGGATCGGTGTATTCCAACGGATACGCCCAGACGACCGTCGGCAAGCGCGTCCCCGGTTTGTAATCGGGCGGCAGATAGAGCGTGAAAGAACACTGCACGCCATCAGCGCGTTTGTACGTGACCAGTTGTTTTCGAATGGCCCGCAACTGCGGCGTCGGATCGGCGAACGAGGTTAAAGCTCGCAGATCATCTCGCGCACCATCGCGGCGGCGCACGAAGAAGTTCGGGGGATCAGCTGGAGATTCGCGCCGCGTAATCAATCGCGTCCCATCGTCGCTGAGCAAGGCGACGAAACTTTCGTAGCCCTCTGCGTCGCTGCGAAAGAGGCGTTCTTTCTTTAAGCTCGCCAGATCCATTCGATCCAGAAAGGGACGATCACCTTCGGGCGAAGCCCCTTGTCCGGCAAGATAGATCGCGCCGCGGTGAACGATGACGGCGCTGTGTCCCGTCGGCAGCGTGCGCGTGACGGGAACGCCCGGATCGTTGTAACGGTCGTTGACGTTGAGCGCCCAAAGTTGGCGCGCCTCCGTTGAACGATCTGCGCTCACGAGGAACGCGCGGCGAAACCGCCGATCACGGTCGTAATCCGAAATCAACGCGAAACCGCCGCTTTCGAGCCACGAACTGCCGACGTATCGGTGCTGCGTGCGGAAGATCTCGGTCGGCTGCGCGTCGAACGGAGCGCGAAGCATCAAAAGGCGGTCGCGGTGCGAGACTCGCCGTCGCGGATCGCCGTCGTCGAGCGCTTCGGCCCAGACGAGCGTGGCCGGTTCATCCGGACGCCACTTGTAGTCACGCGGTCCGGTGCGCACGCCTTCGATTGGAATGGCATCGGCAAGAGGAAGGCTCGCCAGCTTGTGGACCAGCCGCCCCTGACTGGACCAGACTTCGACCTCTTTCGGGAAGTAGCTGACGGGAAGAAGGTACGAAAACGGCCGGTGAACGCGCGCCACCAAAATGTACTTGCCGTCGGGGGAAGGCTCGACCGACTCGAAAATAGCCGGC
Organism: uncultured Pyrinomonas sp.; assembly: GCA_937135995.1. Classification (GTDB taxonomy): domain Bacteria; phylum Acidobacteriota; class Blastocatellia; order Pyrinomonadales; family Pyrinomonadaceae; genus Pyrinomonas. The sequence goes on along the minus strand of CAKZOF010000393.1, from coordinate 3,040 downwards.
GCGCCGAGCAGCGTCGTTTTTCCGGTTTCGACATCGACCGCCGCCAGTTGCGCCGTCGCGTAATATTCGAATAGCTGTTCGTCATGCGGCGAACGTAGAAGATCTTGGAAGGTGCGCGCTGGCGCTTGTCGTCCGGCGCTCTCCATGGCGGTCGGTTCCGGTGGAACTGCTGGTGCCGACGGCGCTGGACCGCGTGCGGCCGGCACCAACTGCACGAGCAGCGTGCGTCCGTCGGGCATCCACTGTGCGGGCTCGCCGTAGACGGCGTTAACGCGCACGCCTTCTAGCCGACGCGCGCGCGCCGTCGCCGCTTCCGCAACCCATAGCTCCACTCGATCGCCGGTGGTGTGCGTAAAAGCGAAGCGTCGGCCGTCGCCGCTCCAGATCGGAACGCCGAGCTTAGCGTTCGGCGGGAGCGCCAGCGTCCTCTCTGCACCGCCCTCTACGCGCTTCACGGCGAAACGCACGAAGTAAGGAGCGCGATGTGGGCCGTTGTTCTGCGGGTTGATGCGCAACCCGGCCAAGCGCAACATCGGCGACGCCAACTCCGAGAGCGGCGGGTAGCGCAACGCTTGTGCGACGACGACGAACTCGCGCGTCGGGCTGATGAAAAGGTTAGGCGGAAGCGGCGCGTTCAGCACCTCAAGAATCGGTTGCGGCGGTTTCTTGTAACCGCTTTGCGCCAGCGCGGCCGGGACGTAAAGACAGAAGACGATCGCAAGCGACGCCGCGAGCTTGCGGGGCACGAGCGGACTTTTCATTCTCTTCTGCTTCCTCGGTGAAACTCATCGAGCGAGATGGAAAGAACATAGCACAAAAGCGGTCACGAGCAGAATGCCGCCCTGATCGCTCAATCGAGGTCGAAGCACGCACGATGCTGAATGCAAGATCGAGCGCGCTCACTGGCCGACCGGGCATCGAGTCCGACGTCGCGCAAGGACGGGAACGGCAAGAAGATAAGCACAGGGGCATATCTTCTTGGTCCGACGTTCGCGCGACAACCGATACGGTCAGCGCTTGGCCCGGGCTCCTGCCAGTTGCAAGCGTATGCGATAGACTCCGGTCCGCGCCGTGATGTAGAGTGTGCGGCGGTCATCGTCGCCCCACGCAACGTTTGCCGGGATCTCCGGTGTCTCGATCACTCCGATGCACTGCCCCTGCGGCGAAAAGACCCACACGCCGCGCGGCCCGGTGCAATAGACGTTGCCGCGCTCATCGACCTTCAAGCCATCCGGCACGCCCGCTTCGCCGCTTCCCGGCAGGACGGCAAAGATTCGGCCGTTGCCGATCGAACCATCGGAGAAGACGTCGAAGACGCGGATGTTTCCCTCGGCCGAGTCGGAAACATAGAGCTTTCGCTCATCGGGCGAGAACGCGATGCCATTCGGACGCTTGAAGCTTTTGTCGAGCAGCGTCAACTCGCCGCGCGGCGACAGGCGATAGACGCCGTAGAAACCCAGTTCTTCCTGCTCGGGGCGGATGCCATAAGGGGGGTCGGTGAAGTACACACTGCCGTCGGAGCGGATGGCCGCATCGTTCGGACTGTTCAAACGTTTTCCTTGGTAGCGCGCGGCGAGCGTGACGATGGAACCATCACGCTCGGTGCGCGACACTCGCCTGTCATGCTCGCACGTGACGAGGCGGCCCTGCAGATCGAAGAGGTTGCCGTTGGCGTGCCCCGAAGGCTGGCGGAAGACTTCGACCCGTTTCGTCCGCGGATCCCATTTGTAGATGATGTTGGCCGGAATGTCGCTGAAAAGCAGAAAACCGCGCGGATGCCACGCTGGCCCTTCGGTGAAGCGAAAGCCGTCGGCGACCTTTTCGACCTTGGCACCGGGCGCGATGATCGCCGCGAGCGTCTCTTGCGCGCGCGCTTTGGCGGACAAGACCAAACAGAGCGTGAGCGACAACAGAAGGAGTTGCATTTTTCTCCCCTGAAGCGACGGTGGTCAATCGGCGGCAGTCGCTTCCGCCTTCAACTTCTCCGTTTGATAGTGGGTGACGAGCGCCTGAATCAATTCGTCGAGTTCGCCATCCATCACCAGATCGAGTTGATGAAGCGTCAACCCGATGCGGTGATCCGTCACGCGATTCTCTTTGAAGTTGTAGGTGCGAATCTTCTCCGAACGATCGCCGCTTCCGACCATGGACCGGCGTTCGCTGGCCAGTTCTTCGTGCCGTTTGCGTTCTTCCATCTCTTGCAGGCGCGCGCGCAGCACGCGCATCGCCTTTTCGCGGTTTTTGATCTGCGACTTTTCATCTTGGATCGAGACGACGATGCCGGTCGGCAAGTGCGTGATGCGCACGGCGGAATAGGTTGTGTTGACCGATTGCCCGCCCGGTCCTGATGAACAGAAGGTATCGATGCGTATATCCTTCGGATCGATCTTGACGTCGACTTCTTCGGCCTCCGGCAAGACGGCCACTGTCACCGCCGACGTGTGGATGCGCCCAGAACTTTCGGTTTGCGGCACGCGCTGCACGCGATGCACGCCCGATTCGTGTTTGAGTTTGGAATAGACGCCTTCGCCTTCGATCACGGCGATGGCTTCTTTGACGCCGCCGATATCGGATTCCGACACGTCGAGCAATTCGAAGCGCCAACCCTGCCGCTCAGCATAACGATGGTACATGCGCAGTATCTCGGCGGCAAAGAGCGTCGCCTCGTCGCCGCCGGTGCCAGCGCGCACCTCCAAGATGACATTCTTCTCATCGTTCGGATCACGCGGCAACAAGAGCAGTCGCAACTCGTTCTCGCAAGATCGAATGCGCTCTTCCAAAGAGTCGATCTCACCGCGCGCTAGCTCGCGCAACTCTTCGTCGTCGCTTTCCGCCAGCATCTCGCGCGCTCCTTCGAGTTCGCGTTTAAGGCTCTTCCACTCGCGATACTTTTCGACGATTTCGCCCAACTGCCGGTGTTGCTTGACAAGCCGACCATAGGTTGCGGGATTGGCGAGCACTTCCGGCGAAGAGAGTTGTGCTGTCAACTCTTCATAGCGTCCTTCGATCTGATCTAACCTTTCCAACATGGTCCGTTTTT
>CAKZOF010000392.1 GCA_937135995.1 uncultured Pyrinomonas sp. | reverse complement strand
AGTAAGGAGCGATGTAGAAACCTTCACCGTTGGTCGTCACGTTGCGTTCTTGTCCGGTCTCCACGCTCTGGATGGAGACCTTGGCGCCGGCGATCGCCGCGCCGTTCTGATCGGTGACCGTGCCCTGCAACGTGCCGGTGACGGTCTGCCCGCGAACAAGAGGGGCGAACGAAATGACCGTTGCGAAAACCGAAGACGCCAGCCAGATGATCTTTGCGCGCATTTCTTCTCCTTATGTTGTCTCGACGTCGTCTCGTTGGTCGATAGAGTGAGTCCTTCGAAGCGCCGCCATTATACCGAAGCCGCTCTTTATAATTTAAACTAAAAGATCTTATCTAGCACATCAGCAACGCTGATGCAAAGAAGAGCTTGCCAAAAGCTCATGCAGCAACGTCGTAAGAGATTTGTCTATGGGTGGCGGAACGGTTCGTAAGACCACGAAGACGAAAAAAGAGAGGGAAGATCAAGATCTTCCCTCTCAATCACTCACTTGTGGAAAGCTCAGAAGAAGAACTTCACCCCGAGTTGAATGACGCGCGGGTCGCGCGTTGAAGTTATGGCCCCGAAGTTGGTCGAGGTGAGACCGGTGCTGAGCGTTCTGAAGTTGGTGTGGTTGAAGATGTTGAACGCTTCGCCGCGAAGCTGCAACCGCGTAGTCTCGCCGAAATAGATGTTCTTGGTCAAAGTCAGATCGAAGCGGTAGGTGGGGAATCCGTTGACCACGCCACGACCCGCGTTTCCGACGCGGTTTTCGCCGACGACATCGCGGAAGCAGTTCGTGTTGAACCAACGATCGACCGTGTTCGGGGCGCCCTTGTTTGGATCACAGATCATGTCAGGACGCGGACCGGAAGCGGATGGGCCGAGAAAGCCTAAACCGGCAGGATCGGCACCGGCAGTCGTCACGGTGAAAGGCAACCCCGAGTAGGCGGTCACGATCCCCGAGACTTGCCATCCGCCGAGCAGACGGCCAGCGAAGTCCTTGCGTCCCGTGAACCAAGGCAGTTCGTAGATGTAGTTGATCGAAAGGATGTGGCGACGGTCGAGCTGTGCTCTTCCGTACTCGGCGCGAATGTCGTAAGGGTTCTGCGGCGCGGTCGAGCGATCCGTCTGGTTGTCGGTCAGGTTCTTCGACCACGTGTAAGATAGACTGACTTGCGAGTTCCCTCGGAACCGCTGCTGGAGGAAGAACTGCATGCTGTGGTAGTTGGAATTGAAGCGCGTCTGGATCATGTTGATGGCGCGGTAACCGCGATACGGTCGTATCTGATCCAAGATCAATTCCTGTGTCGAGCTGGTGAAGATCTGTCCCGGCGATTGACACGGCACGAGATTGCCCGAAGCGTCGCGACATTGTTGCTTAAGAGCGAATCCCGGCGGCAACAGGTTTATATCGACGATGCCGGGCAGATGCGTTCCCTTGGAGCCGTAGTAGCCGACGGTAAACAACGTCCGCGAGAAAAGCTGATGTTGCACATCGAGCGACCAATGCTGGTAGTACGGCGTCTTCCAATCCGGCTGCACGGCCCGGATAGTCAACGCAGCGCTGGAGACAAAGGGTGTGCCAGCCGTCGGGTTGTCCAACCGCGTGCCGGTGACGACGACCGATCGGTTGAAGGGAGGATTGATGCCGATGTTCTGCAGCCAAATGCCGACCAGCGTCTGGTCGTGGTAGATGCCATAGCCCGTGCGCACCGCAGTGCGTCCCTTGCCGAACGGGTCCCAAGCCAGACCAACGCGCGGCGCGAAGTTCGTCTTCGGCGCTTCGGCGACGTACTTGCCGTAAGGCGAAGGTTTCCCGCCCAAACTGGTGTTCGTTGTATTGACGATGATTCCGTTGAGCGGATCGCCCGTGCCGGGGACGACGTTCCCTCTGCCATCGACCTGTGGCGCTCTGGCGGGATCGAACGCGCGCGGATCGAAGTTCGACAGACTGTTCAGCGCGTCATACGGCTGGCCGAAGTAAGAGTAACGCAGTCCATAGTAGAGCGTCAGGTTCGGGCGCACGCGCCATTCGTCCTGCCCGTACAGCTCGAAATTTCGCAGGCGCAGATCAGCGGTGATGTCTCTTGCGTCTTGCCTGAAGTCCACCGGCCCACCGAGAAGGAAGTAGGCCCACTGTTGCATGGAGGATAGCTGTCCCGTGGTGAAAGGCCGTCCGTTGGCCGGATTGGTCCCAGAAGTGGGACGCCCCGTGGTGGGGAAACCGCTGAACTGCCCTTCGTTGAAACCGCCGAGGGCGTTTTCGTGCTTGCGGTAGCGCGTGATGAGCGCGCCGAACTTGGTCGTGTGCGTGTCGATGATCTTCGAAAGGTTGAACTGCACGGCGTGATTGCTGGAGAAGTTGTCGTACGGGCCGAAACCAGCGATGCCGGTAAAGCCGATGCCGCTCAGCGTGGGCACGCGACCGCGCGTGTTGGTGAACGGCAATGGAACCTGAACTGAAGGACTATTGTTCTGGTTGATCTTGCCGACCACCTTGCTCAAGATCGCGCCGTAGGAGAAAGTGTATCCCCCATCGATGACCAGCGTCGGACTAGCCGCATAGGTGAATCTGAAAACGTGCGTCCGGCCCGGCGAGTTGGTCTCGGTGGTGGAGACGCCCGGGATCGGCACGCCGCTTGAGAACAGCGCTATGGCATCCAACGTCGGAATCGAATCGTTTTGGAGACGATAGAAAGCCGACAGCTTGTCGCTGAATTTGTGATCGAGTCGCAAGATCTCTTGCCGGAAGTTGGCTACGTTGCGCGCGGTCGAAATGAGCCTGAAATCGGCGTCCGGCTCCGGCAAGTTCGCATAGAACTCGTTGATGTAAGCTTGAGCGACAGGATTGATGTTCGTGATGCGGTTCGATCTTTCGAGGCAGGTCGATCCCGACAGACGCACACAAACATCCACGGGGAAGATGCCTTGCCGCAAAGCTCTGGTCGGGATGGAAGCAAGAAGCGTCGGATAGCGGATGTCGCGCCGCCATTCCTGCGAGAAGAAAAAGAAGGTCCGATTCTTTCCATTGTAGAAGACAGGACCGCCCTCGCCGAAGCGTGGCAGGTAAACGGGCCCGCCGAGCGTCCACCCGAAATTGTTGTAGCGGAAAGGCGGCCTCTTGGCCTTGCCGTCTTCGAAACCGACGGGCGCACGCTGGTTGTTGAAGAACGTGTTGGCGTTCAACCTTTCATTGCGCACGAACTCATAGAGCGTCCCATGAAACTCATTCGTTCCGGATCGCGTGACGACGTTCACCTGCCCGCCGCCGCTACGCCCGCTCTCTGCCGGGTACAAGCTGCGCAAGATCTTGAATTCACCGATGGCATCCACGCTCGGATAGGTCTGAATCGTCAAGTTCGACCCGCGGTCCGTCGTGTCGGCGCCATCCACAGCCCAAGTATTCGAACTGCTGCGTGCGCCGTTGACGGAGATGGCCACGATGTTCGCTTGCCCCTCCGGATTGGTCGTTCCGACGTACACCTGATCGTCTAAGTTCGACGATACGCCGGGCATGAGCACGGTCAACTGAACGAAGTTACGGTTGTTGAGCGACAACTCGCGGACTTGCGTTCCAGAAACCAGATTGGCTGCCGTCGGCGTTTGTAGATCGACCTGCAACGGCGTCGATTCCACCGTTACGACCTCGGCGATGTTGCCCGGCTCCAACGTCACGTCCAACGTTCGTCGTTGGTTGACGTCGAGTTTGATTTTGCTCTCCACGTACTTCTTGAAGTTGGGTGCTTCCACGGTCACCTCGTAGTTGCCGACCGGCAAGAAAGGGGCCGAAAAAGCGCCGTTTTCGTCGGTGGTGAGCGTTCGCACCACGGCCTGTTTGTCCGTGTCGGTGATGGTCACCGTGGCGCCGGCGACCACGGCGCCGGTGGTGTCTCTCACCGTTCCGACGATCGCTCCCGTGATCTCTTGCGCCGAAGCGCCGCTTGCGCCTAGCAGCAAGATCGAGATCGAAAGAAGCCAAAGCTTTGTCCTCTGGAGACGTTCTGTCATGATGATCTTCTCCGTGAAAGTGAAATCATTGCCCTATCAAACAAAATCTGTCTGCTGGATCCCGCTTTAATCCGCCATGGTCTCCGCAGCGCGCCTGCGCAGCGCCGCGCCCGGACGTGCACCGGTCATCTGGCCGTCGCTCAAAACCACTTGACCGTTGACGATGACGTAGCTGATCCCGACCGGGTACTGGTGCGGTTGATCGAACGTCGCGCGGTCGGCGACCGTCCGTTCGTCGAAGATGACGACGTCCGCCGCATAGCCTTCGAGCAGCAGACCGCGATCGCGCAGGCGAAAGGTCTGCGCCGGCAAAGAGGTCATCTTCCGCACGGCATCTTCCAGCGTGATGATGCCGAGTTCGCGGACGTATCGGCCCAAAACGCGAGCGTTGTTGCCGTACCCGCGCGGATGCGGCACGCCTTCACCGAAACGAC
>CAKZOF010000391.1 GCA_937135995.1 uncultured Pyrinomonas sp. | reverse complement strand
TCGCCGTGAATCGGGATGACGTAACGCGGGCGCACGGCTTCGGTCATCAAGCGGATGTCCTCTTGCGAAGCGTGACCGCTGACGTGGACCAGTCGGCGCTTTTCGTCGAAGATCTGGCCGCCACGTTTGTAGATGTCGCCGATCAAGCGCGAAATGGCTCGTTCATGGCCGGGGATGATGCGCGCCGAAAGGACCACCGTGTCGCCCTCTTCGATGGAGACGCCCTTGTAGCTCTGCGTCGCCATCTGCTGGAGAACGGAACGCGGTTCGCTCTGCGAGCCAGTCACCAGAAAGACCACTTCGTCACCATCCAACCGCTTCGCCTCGTCGAGTGACACCAGCAGATCGACCGGAATGTCCAGGTAACCGAGCCGATCGGCGATCTCGACGCTCTTTTGCATGGAGCGTCCGAGCACACAGACGCGCCGCCCGAACTGTTGCGCGACGTCGAGCACGATCTGCTGGCGGTGGACCGACGACGCGAAACAGGCGACGATGATCCGTCCCGGAGCCTGCGCGAAGATTTCTTCGAAGGTCGGGATGACGGCGCGTTCCGATGGCGTTCGCCCCGGCACGGTGGCGTTGGTCGAATCCGACAGCAAGGCGAGCACGCCCTCTTGTCCGTAACGCCGCAGCGTCCGCAGATCCACAGGTTCGCCGATCACCGGCGTTTCGTCCATCTTGTAGTCGCCCGTGTGCACGATGATGCCGGCAGGCGTTGTAATGGCCAAGGCGAAGCAATCAACCAGCGAGTGTGAGACGCGCACGAACTCTATCTCGAAAGAGTCCAGTTCGATGCGGTCGCGCGCCTCGACGCGATGGAGCATCACTTGATCCAGCAAGTCGTGCTCTTCGAGCCGACTTTCTGCCAGCGCGATTGTGAAGGCCGAACCGTAAACTGGAACGTTGAATCTGCGCAAAAGGTACGGAAGGGCGCCGATGTGATCTTCGTGTCCGTGCGTAAGGACAACGGCCGATATTTCGTCCCGGTAGTCGTCAAGCGCGGAGAAGTCCGGCACGGCGACATCGACGCCGTAGACGCTCTCCTCGGGGAAGCCCATGCCGGCATCGATGATGATCATCTCGCCGTCCGCGCGAACGGCCATGCAGTTCATCCCGAACTCGCCGAGACCGCCGAACGGGATGATTTCGATTCTGTCTGTCACTTCGTTCTTCTTGCTCTACTCTCCAATTGAGGCTCTTTTAGAATTCCAAGGACGGATTCGAGCCGAACAGTATAACACACTCGGACCGAACCGCACCGGGGCGCGAGACGCGAAAAGAGCGCGGGTGAGATATTCACCGATGGTGCTGAACCCGCTGCCGGATCACGCCCTTTGACGAAATGTACGGAGCGTGAGGTGCTCACCAGTAGTGTCAAGCCCGCTGCTGGACCAGTGCCGGACGGGTCGCGTGAGCAGACCGCGCCAGCACGCTCGCAGCGAGCAATACGAGCGCGAGCCAGAGGAGATCAGCGAGCAGCAGATGAACGAGCTGCATCCAGACCGGCGCGAGCAGCAGCAAATTAACGAAGCCAGCACATAACTGCACGATGACGAGCGTTGCCGTCAAGAGCGCAAGGCGTCGAACGCTCGCCTCGCGCCGCCAGAAGGCGAGGCTCCCGGCCAGCACGAGCAGGTAGACGCTAGCCGCCACGGCCAGCGTCGGATGAAGAATGCGCAGGCGAACGAGGAAATGGGCCGTTTCGGAGAAGTCTTGTCTGATCCCCTCGCGCAACGAATCCACGGGGAAGAGCGTATCGCCGAGCGCTGCCACGGCACCGCTCATCCCGACGACGAGCGTGGCAGCCAAGGCGATAGCCAGCATCGCAGCTTGCGGTTTGCGCCGTGCAAAATCTACGCCATTGCCGGTTTGCGCCCACCACGCGGTCAGGCTCATCACGGCGAGCAGGATGAACGTGTTGACCAGATGCGCAGCGAGCGAGAGGGCGCGCGCTAGCGAACGGTCGTGCGCCACCAGTTCGAACAGCACCAATCCGGCACCGATGAGCGCTTCGGTGATGATGAAGAGCAGCGAAAGCGTCGCGCTGCGCCGCACGATGTGCCCACGCCCGTAGAGGCGACGCGCCCAGAAGAACAGCCCGATGACCAACAACAAGGCCAGTCCGCTCGTCACCCGATGCGTGAACTCGATGAGCGTTTCGACTTCCGGCGCGCGCGGGATCACCTCGCCATTGCAGAGCGGCCAGTGGCTACCGCAACCAGCGCCGGAACCGGTTGCGCGCACGTAAGCCCCCCAGATTACGACGGCGATGTTGTAGGCGACGACGCCCCACGCATAACGCGCGAACCGTACGGCACGCCAGTTGTCACTCGCCGCACGGTCGTCAGCAACCATGTCGATCGCAAAAGCTTCTGCCATAGGATTCAATTCGTGCCAAGCGCGCCTTGTGCGCTGTTTGCGAAGTCCTTCGCCCACCTTTTGCGGGCGCGGTTATCTACTTCTTACCGTCGAGCTTGGCTCTGATGCGCGCCGTCTCGGCAGCTTCCACCGAAAGCGAAAGAGCTTTACGCCACGCCGCTCGCGCAAGATCCGTTTTGCCGAGCTTGTGATAGACATCGCCCAAATGCTCTTGAATCGTCGCTGAGGTCGGATCGCGTCGCGCCGCTTCGACCAAGTATTTTTCCGCTTCGGCCAGTCGTCCGAGCTTGAAGTAGGCCCAGCCGAGGCTGTCGAGGAACGAAGCGTTGGTCGGCTCAGCCTGCACGGCGCGCTTGATCATCTCCAGCGCCTCTTCCAACCGCTCGCCGCGCTCGACGAGAAAGTAACCGAGGTTGTTGAGCGCCGTCGCGTTGTTCGGATCTTTGGCGAGAATGCGGCGCAAGGACTCTTCCGATCCTTTGAAGTCACCAGCACGCTCCTGCGCCGACGAGAGCATGATGAGCGCTTGCGTCTGAAAATCAGGTTGCTGGCCACTCTCCTCATCGCCGCTGTTGCGGCGCGCCGCCTGCGCTTGCGGGGCAAGCTCCAGCGCTTTGCGCGCTTCTTCCACCGCCTCGCGCGCGCGCCCAGCTTGCAGATAGACATTGGCGATGCTCAACAACTCGAAGAAGTCCTGTTCGGGATTGCCCTTCAAACGCGCGCGCAGCAGCGCGGCGCCCTCGTCCGGGCGTCCTAATTCGCCAAGGATGGTCGCTTCGAGGCGCACCAGCGCCGGCTGATTCGGGTTTCGCAGGCGCGCGGTGCGCAGCACTTGAAGCGCATCGGCGCGCTTGCCCTGTTCGCGCAGCAGGAGCGCGAGTTGGAAATCAGCCGTTGGGTCATCACGGCCAAGCAAGCGGCGCATCCGTTCGATGGTGGCCATCACGCCGCTGGTCTTGCCCGCCTGCCGTTGCAATCCGGCGATGCGCTCCAGCACCCAACTGACGAGCTGCTTGTCTTGGTCGTTGTTCACGGGCGCGTCGCCGACGCCGCGTGCGCGCAAGATCTTCTCGTAAGCTTCGATCGCCTCGTCGTAGCGCATCGCTTCGGCGAGCGAACGTCCCAGAAGGTCGAGCGCGGCGATGTTGGTCGGGTCGCTGGCGACGATGCGTTGCAACTCAGCGATGAGCACGGTGTCGCTCCCGCCGCCGGCTTCGAGCGCGCGTCCGAGCAACGCAAGGTATTCGCGGTTGCCCGGCTCCAGCGCGACGGCGCGCCGAATGGCCGAGATGGCTTCGGCCGTGCGCCCGACTTTGAGCAGCGCTTCGCCCAGACGCGCTGCCGCCGCATCGGGCGAAAGTTCTCTGCCGCCGGTGACGATCTGATAAAAGCGCGTGTCGATGGACGGGGGCACGCCAGCCCAGCGTCTGAAGGCTTCGATGGCCTCCTGTTGTCGGCCCAGCGCTTGGTAGAACTCGCCGAGCAGCGCCCACGCTTCGGCATCGCTCGGATTGAGCCGCGTCACGTCGCGCAGCGCCGCGATGGCACGCTCGGCCATAACGTTGTCCAACTTCTTTTCGCGAAAGCCGCTGCGCAACACAAGCACGCGCGCCAGCAAGCGGGCCGCGCCGTAGTTGTCGCGATCGACGCGCAAAGCTGCTTGCGCCTCGCGTTCGGCGACGTCCAGATCATCGAGGAAGAAGAAGGCGAGTTCGCCGAGCGCGGTGTGAGCTTCAGCCAACGTCGGATCGAGCCGCACGGCCTCTTCGAACGCCTTCTGCGCCTGTCGCAACGTCTCCACCGTCAGACGCCCGGTGCGCGCCCCGACGAAATAACGTTGGCCTTCGAGCAGCTTCGCATAGGCTTGCGCCCGCCGCTCGCGCGTAGAAGGCGTCGTTTGCGGTGCCGCCGAGGGCTGCGGGGCCGTCGCGTTCTGTTGTTCGGACGCTTGCGTTCGGGCGCCCGCCACGGAGACGAAAACCGACGCGGCCAAGATCGAGGAGAAGAACTGGTTTTTCACGCGACCTCTATCCTTTCGCAACTACATGATTAACTTTGGCGGCGATCTCTTCGACCCATTGCCACGCGCGCAAGCGCGGGTAGTTGCTGAGCGTCACGGCCAAACTGATCAGCGCGGCGCGCAACATGTCGAAGGGCTCGCCAGTGATCGAAACGATGATGAAACCTGCCAGCGCAATCGCGCCGGACGCCACGGCGACCGCAACGGTGGTTCGTTCGAGTGCCCGCAGCACGCGCTCGCGCCCGCCTGTGTCGGCAAGATGCTGTATCCGCCGCGGGCTGAGTTGCGCGCGGCGAAAGAAGATCGCTCCCAAGCCACTCGCCAAGATGATGGCCCACAAGATCGAAACGAGGCCCGCATCTTGCTTGGCTGGGCGCGCGGCGGCGGAGAAGATGAAAGCCAGCGTCGAGAGCAGCAACGTCAACGCGACCGCGGCGATGCAAGCGCGCGCTGCTCTTCGCCGACGACGTGCGATGTCGAACGCAAACGTTTCCGCTCTCGCCAAAGTCCTCTTCTCCGTCTCCAAGAGCGCCGTCCCTGCCGCTCGGGCCGCCGGTAGCCTTGCCCGTGAAAGAAGATTTTAACCTGCCCGCGCCGCAAACCGAAAGCGTTAGGCCCGAGCGCCGGATAAGACGCTCGGGCCGGCTCGTTTCAAAAGTTTCGGTTCCCTCGAAACCTCTATGGCTTCGGTGGCTGCGCGGCCGGAGTGGATGGTTGTCCCCGAGGGACGTTCGGGTTGACGCCTGTCGGCGGTCCCGCCGGAGCCGGGCGCGTTGTCGGCCTTTGTCCTCCGTTGCCTTGCGGCATCGAACCGGCGTCGATGGGACGTGCCGGAGCACGCCGAATCACCGGAGCGGTCGGCGTATCGACGGCCGAAGGCAACTGTCCGCCGTTGCGCAACGCAACGTCGAGGAGATCTTCCTTGTCTTTGTCGCGGCTGATGAGCACGCCGTCTTTGTTCACGGTGACCGGCACGCTGCCGATCACTTCGCGGATGAGTCTGGTCGCCAGCGATGGGCGCGGTGGCGGTTGGTAGTTGACGCGCGTCGGATCGGGCGCGGGCACTGCGGCACCGATCGCTTCCAATTGCTCGCGCGCCTTTTCGACGTACTCGCTGTTCGGGTAGTTGCGCACCAGTTGTTGGAAGAACTTGGCCGCTTCGTCCGGCTCTTCTTCCTGCACGTAGGTGACGGCCAGTTTGTAAAGCACCTCGTCCATGCGCGAGAAGTTCGGGTACTTCTCGACGATCTCGCGCAGGCGCGATTGCGCGCCCTTCGGATTGGACGCTTTGCCTTGCGTGTAGCGATCGAAGTAGAAATTAGCGACCTGCAGGTTATGCAGCGCCAGATTGTCCTGCACTTCGCGCAGCCGCTGTTCCACTTCTGGGCGCAGGTTGGTCTGCGGGAATTGCTGCAGCAAGGCCTTCAGGCGCTGTTCAGCCTTGCGCGCGTGTGACACGTCGCGGTCGGCCAGACCCATTTGACGCATTTCGGTTTCGGCGATTTTGAGCAACACGTCGTCGGCGAGCGGATCGGTTGGGAAGAAGGTCAACCAGTCCTGATAAGCAGCTGCCGCTTGAATGAGCGCGCTCGTCGTCCCTTCAAGATAGAAGGTGTCGGCGATGGCAAGCTTGGCCAGCGGCAAGTAGGGCGAGTCCGGATAGGTCGTGATGATCACTTGGTAAAGCAAGCGAGCTTCATCGTAGTTGCCCTTGCGCGCCGCTTTGGAAGCTTCTTCGAAGAGTTGACGGTCGCGTCCCGGCGCGACTGAGCCGATAAGTTCGCTGTACTTGTCGTCGCCGCCGCGCCCGAAAAGACGCCCGAAGAAACCGCCCTTCTTCTTTTTGGGCGCCGGCGTCGAGCGAGCGACGGCGTCGGCAGCGCGACGCTCACCGGCCGTCGCCCGCAATACTGCTTGTGCGCGCGTGTCGAGATCGGCGATGGCCGCCTCCAGGCGGTCGAGCGCCGTTTGATCGTAACGCTCGGCCCGTTCTTGTTTGTTGCGCAGTTCGTTGACCTCAGAGTAGAGCGCGTCGGCTTCGCGCTCCAGCCCACGCAGACGCGTTCGCGGGTCGTCCGCCGAAGGCTTCTCCTCCTTCTTCGCGCCATCTTGCGCGTTGAGCGCCGCGATGGCGCTGTTGAGCGAACGACGCATGGTCTCAAGGCGCGAGCGCATCACTTCCAAGCGCTGCGCTGGCGACGCATCGCTCGTGGCCCGCTGTTGCGCCGCCGCTTCGCGCACGGCAACGCTGGCAATGGCGCACACTGCTGCCAGCATAAATTGAAACGTGAACCGCATCGCTCGAACCTCCAAAGCTCTTTGAACTCCTCTCGCTCTCATCCAACGCGTCGGGCCCTTGTCTTGATTATCAAACCCACTGGACCACCGCCGAGCGCAACTGCCGAACGGCTTGCTCCGGATCGTCCGCGCCGAAGACGGCAGTGGCGGCGACAACGATCTGCGCTCCAGCGGCGGCCACTTCGGCGACGTTGTCGAGTTCGATGCCGCCATCGACTTCGATACGCGTCGTCAGGCCGCGCTCGACGATCATGCGCCGCAGGCGACGTAGTTTGTCCATGGTCGTCGGGATGAACCGCTGACCGCTGAATCCCGGATTGACCGACATCAGGACGATGTAATCAGCGTACGGCAAAATCTCTTCGAGCGCGTTCAAAGGCGTCGCCGGATTGATGGCGACGCCGGCCAACGCGCCGTTTCGTTTGATCTCTGTAACGGTCCGATGCAGGTGCGCATCCGCCTCGATGTGCACCGAGACCATGCGCGCTCCAGCCTCGACAAACCGCACAGCGTAGCGCGCCGGCTCCGCGATCATCAGGTGCGCATCGAGCGGCAAGCGCGTCGCGCGCGCGAGCGAGCGGACCACCGGCAAACCCATCGTGATGTTGGGCACGAAATGACCATCCATCACGTCGACGTGAATGATGGAAGCGCCGCCGCGCTCGACGGCGGCAACCGCTTCGCCGAGACGCGCAAAATCGGCGGCCAGAATTGATGGGGCGATCTCCGTCATGCCGTTGTTCGATGACGCTTCATCGCCAGCGGGCTGCCTTACGGCGAGCGTTTTGCCGGTTCTGCAGCGCGCGGCGGTTGATTGCTGTTGGTGGCCGATCGCGGACGATTCACGTTCGTGCTGCTTCGATTCGCGTTCGCGCTGCGCGGCGTTTCAACTGGACGCGCGTTCGCATTGCGGGCGCTCGCGTTCACGTTGCGCGCCGGTTCGTTGGCGTTCGCGGGCGGACGACGATTGGCATTTGCATTCGCGTTCAAATTGGCGCTCTGGTTCGCGTTCGCATTTTGATTGGCGTTCTGGTTCGCGTTGCGCGGCGGGCGACGCCGTTCGCGATTGGTGTTTTCGAGCATCGGCGTCGGTTGCGCCGCAGCTTCTTGCGCCGCCTTTTCCGATTCGTTGAGCGCCTCGATTTCGTTGCCGACGGGCGTGCGACTGACGACCACGGCGATGGTCTGTCCGGCTTTAACCACCTCGCCAGCGCGCGGCGATTGGTCGAGAATGGTGTCGGGCTTGACCTTCAAGCTCGGACGAGTCACGCGCACGCGCATCTTCAACCCGGCTTTTTCCAACTCTGCCTCGCCATCCCAACGATTGCGTCCGACGACGTTGGGAACGCTCACCTCGGGACTACGCAAAGAAAGATAGACCGTGCCGACAAGGCCGACCAGAAACATCAAGCCAACCAGCGAGGCGATGATCAATCGGCCCACCGCCAAACGCACAGTTCCCGCACTGCGTTGCTCGGAGCGCATTTCGTTCGATGCCGCGCTCGACGCGAAGCATGAAGTCTAACACCCACTTACAGCATGCGGCAAGCAACCGCACGAGCGCCGCCCCAGCTTCAAACCCCGCGTTCCGCACCGGAAAACTCCAAAGCGGTGAAGAAGAATCCATCCGTCCCCTCTCTGTGCGGCCAAGTGCGCACGCCGAACTCCGTCCGCGACAAAGCGCTGGGCAGCGCCTTCCACGCGATGCGCGCCGACGCGTGCGCCCGAAGCAACTCGCCTACGACCTCTTCGTTCTCTTCCGGCTCAACCGAACAAGTCGAGTAGACAAGCCGCCCACAATCACGCGCCACCTTTGCGGCTTCGAGCAGAATGCGCCTTTGTCGTGCCTGTAGCTCCGCGATATCGGATGGGCGCAAGCGGTAGCGGATCTCCGGGTTGCGTCGCAGCGTCCCCGTCCCGGTGCACGGGGCATCGACCAGCACGCGATGGAACGTCCGCTCTTCGAACGGCAACGTGCGTTCGGCATCCAAGTTAACGAGATGGATCTTTTCGGCTCCTTGCTGGCGCGCAAGGGCGCGCACCGTGTGCAATCGGTGCAGGTGCAAGTCGCTGGCGATGACCGTCGCGCGATTGTCGGTCAAAACGGCGATCAACGTCGCTTTGCTTCCGGGAGCAGCACACGCGTCGAACACACGCTCGCCAGCTTTTGCCCCGAGCACGCAAGCGACAAGCTGCGACGCTTCATCCTGCAAGTAGATCAAGCCTTCCCTAGCGAGCGCGCGAAGGGTTCCGTCCATGGTGCGCGCACGCCACCCGCACGGAGCCACCGACGATGCTTCGAACTTCACGCCATGCTCGCGCAAGCGCTGCAAGACCGCGCCCGATTCAGCTCTTGGCGTTAGGCGAAACGCCACCGGTGCCGGTTCGTTGTTCGCGCGTGCGAAAGCGCGCGCCTCCTCCATTCCGAAACGGTCGATCCATCTTTTCAGCAACCAGATCGGATGCGAACTTTCAACCGAAAGGCGCTCGACCGGATCGGCGATGGCAGCGACGGGGTCGAATTCGGCCTCGCGCGCTGCGCGACGCAGCACCGCATTAACCAGACCGGCAGCAGAGCCGCGCCGCGCGTGGTGGACCAGATTCACCGCATCGTTGACCGCCGCCGATGGCGGCACGCGCGTGAGGCAGCGCAGTTGATAGAGGCCGAGCCGCAAAACGCGCCGCACTACCGGATCCAATTCATCCGCCGGGCGCGCGGCGAGCTTTAGCGCCTTTCAGGGCTCGGCGATGTTGAAGCCGCCGGGCACGGGGTCGATCGCCGCGAGAAGCGCCTCGACCGCGGCGCGGTCCTCCTCCGAGAGGCTGGGGTGCGTCACGATCCCGCGCCAGTTCTCGATGGCGAGGTCCACGCCCGCCTCCTGGAAGGTCGGCGCGTCGAGGCCCGGCACCCGCTCGGCCCCCGACACGCCC
>CAKZOF010000390.1 GCA_937135995.1 uncultured Pyrinomonas sp. | reverse complement strand
GACCGCGAGCCATTCGACCGCGAGAAAGTGGCTTACTGGACGCCCGTGGACCAGTACATCGGCGGCATCGAACACGCCGTGATGCACCTGCTCTACACGCGCTTCTGGACCAAGTTCATGCGCGACATCGGGCTCGTTCGTTTCAACGAGCCGGTCAAAAAGCTCTTGACGCAGGGCATGGTCACGAACATCGTGCCCGAGACGGGCGAGTGGAAGGCGATGTCGAAGAGCTTGGGCAACGGCGTCGATCCCGACGAGATGATCGAGGCCTATGGCGCCGACGCCGTGCGACTTTTCATCCTCTTCGCCGCGCCGCCAGAAAACGAGCTTCGCTGGTCAGAATCCGGCATCGACGGTGCTGTTAGGTTCTTGCGCCGCGTCTATCAGATGGTCGCGCGTTGGCGCGAAGCTTTGCGCGATGTGCCGCGCGACGTGCCGGCTGAATTTTCGCCCGAAGCGCGACGCATACGACGCGCGACGCACCGGACGATCGCGCGCGTGACCGAGGATTTCGAACGGCTCCACTTCAACACGGGAGTCGCCGCGATGATGGAACTCGTCAACGAGCTGAGCGACTTCAAGGTCGCGCCACAGCAAGCTTCGCCCGCCGAGCTGTTCGTCATGCGCGAGGCGCTCGAAGCCTTGACGGTGATGCTCGCGCCCTATGCGCCGCACGTCGCCGAGGAGATGTGGGAAGGGCTAGGGCACGAAGGCGGATTGCTCGGAAGCGGCGCGCGCTGGCCCGTTGCCGATCCGGAGTGGGCGCGCAAAGAGGAGCTGGAGATCCCCGTTCAGGTCAACGGCAAGGTGCGCGCTCGACTCCATGTCGCGCCCGACACGCCGGACGATGAGTTGCGCCGACTGGCGCTCGCTGACGAGCGCGTGCGCGCCTGGACCGAAGGGCGCGAGATCGCGCGCGTCATCGTCGTCCCGCAACGTCTCGTTAACGTCGTCGTGCGATGATTTCCAAGTTAATCCGCCGCAATCGCGGTCGGCTTCGCAGACTTCGGAGCCCTTCGCCCCTGCGGTCTGCGGATTAACCTCGGGCGATTTCTCGGAAATCCATTTCAACGAGGGACTGGATGATGCGTAAAATTCTGTCGGTGCAGTTTGCCGCGGCGGTCCTTCTCGCTTCGATCGTCGCGGCTCTTTTTTCGATCGCTCCAGCGGCACGCAATCTTGGACCGCGGAATTCCGCGCCGAAGGCGAAACGCGCGCTCGTCATCTCGATCGATGGACTCGATGCGCGCTATCTTCTCCGCGCCGATGAGTATGGCTTGAAGATCCCAACCTTGCGCCGCTTGATGCGCGAAGGCGTGGTGGCTCCGGTCATCGGCGTTTATCCGTCGGTTACCTATCCATCGCATACGACGATCGTGACGGGCGCGACGCCGGCGCGTCACGGCATCGTCAACAACACGCTCTTCGAGCCGCCGCCGATGAAGCCGACGGGTAGTTGGTTCTGGTTCGCGCGCGACATCAAAGCGGATACCCTTTGGGATGCAGCGGCGCGACGTGGTCTGAGCGTCGGATTGGTCTCGTGGCCCGTTTCGACGGGCGCGGGTGACTGGAACGTGCCGGAGATCTGGAAGCCGGGCACGCGGCCGTTCGAATCGCGTGACACGGTGCGCGAATACGCGCGCCCGCGCGGGCTGATCGAAGAGGTCGAACGCGCCGACGCCGATCTCTACAAAAAACTGACGCCGGATGAAGGCGACGACATGCGGACGCGCTTTGCCGAGTACATCATCGTGCACAAACGCCCGCCGTTGATGCTGGTCCACCTATTCGATCTCGATCACTTCGAACACGATCACGGTCCCTTTACGCCGCAGGCTTTTGCCATCCTCGAAAAGGTCGATGGGTACGTCGAGCGGCTGTTGGCGGCCGCTTCGCGCGCCGGAACGCTCGACGAAACGGCGGTTCTCGTCGTCAGCGATCACGGTTTCATGACGATCTCGAAGACGATCCATCCGCTGGTGGTGCTGGAGCGGGCTGGGTTGCTCAAGGCCGAGCGCGATGGCGCGGGAAAGAAGGTCGTCACCGATTGGCGCGCGATGCCGTACGTTGCAGGCGGCGCTTGTTTCATCATCTTGCGCGACCCGCAAGACGCGGAAGCGCTCGCCCGCGCGCGCGAAGCTTTTCGTCCATACATGCAACAAGGTATCTTACGCATCATCAACAAAAACGAACTCGAGCTTTTGGGTGCCGATCCGCGCGCCGCGTTCGCGCTCGATGCGAACGAAGGGTACGCCTTCGGCGGCGGCTTCGCCGAAGATGCGATCGGTCCGAGCAGCAGCCGCGGCACGCACGGCTATCTGCCGACGCTACCTGACTACCGTGCTTCGTTCATCGCTGCCGGTGCCGGGATCGGGCGGAAAGGGAAGATCGGCGAGATTCGCATGATCGACATCGGGCCGACGGTGGCGCGTCTTCTCGGGCTGGAACTACGCGACGCGCAGGGGCGCGCTCTCCCGCTCGAATAGAGGCGGAAAAGCGCGCCTTTTCCTACTTTCGCGCCGCCCTGCGACTGATCGGCCTGCTACACCAAGCCGCTTGCTGTTGGCAGGCTGCTGAGCAAACAAACCAGCAACGCTCTTGCGGCCATCTTGCCCATCGGCTATCTTCGCCTCGCAGAGTGTTTCACCTGCGTGCGGTTGACCATCTGCGATGGATCATTTCATCGGCGCAGTTGCTTTCGGCACGTAGTAACCGCGCCGCGCATACACAATCAACTTGCGCTCCTTGCCCCGCGCGTCGCGCGCTTTGACTTTCACTTCCAGCCGGTGCATTCGTCCGTCGTCTGCTTCATCTTCCCCAAGCGTGAAGCCAAGAGTGTATCGTGCGGCCAAATCGCCGACGATTCGTTCAAGCCCAGCAGCGTACTCTTCGGGACTACGGACATCTATCGCTTCGCCACCAGTCTGCTTGGCGAAGTGCCGCGCGTTGCCCGTGAAACTCCCCCCACCCAAGATGGCAAGCGGCGTCAGCGTTACGACCGCTGCCTGAACGATTTTCAGGCGCTTATAGGTAAGCGCGCTAAAGATCACGTTGTTTTGGATAAGTTGTGCGCTCACCTTATTGCGCTCTTCGGTGAAAAGAAGATCTGACGTGTTCAGATCGTCAGAAACATAAACCATTACCGCCTGCGAATTTGGTCGCTCTGAAGTCACCGAGCGCGTGATCTCTCGAACGACACCTTTCATTTCCTGATCATCAACATCTTTCATGTCCGCCGTGGGGGCAATGGGATAAGGCCCGACAAGATTCGGTACGGTCGCTAATGCCGCGGCCACTTTCGCGCGGTCGCGTGTGAGCTTAGTAAGCCAGGCGCGCTTGCCAAAGATACCATCTATGCATGTCGCCATGACAGCCACTTCATCTTCAGGCGGAAGTTTTGCCAACGCGCGGCTCAGAGATTCTGCGAATTCAGGGCGACGCAAGAATCTTCCCGCCCCACTCGGTCTTAAATCGAGCACCAGGACCAACGCCAATGGTCTATCTCGCACATCACCTTCACGGCTAAAGTACGAAATCGTCCGCCGTTTGCCATCCGCTAATATCTCGAAGTTGTCGCGCGTTAAATCTGTAACGCGCGCGCCAGTTCGCTTGTCTTTAACCAAGACATCAACGAACACGACGCGCGTGTTGACGCGAACTACTTCCTCGGAATTTTCCTGAACTCGGGTGGATGATCGTTGCTCGTGTGACTGTCGCGTTTTTATTGCACGCTCCTGCGCGACAGTTCTCACAGTCAGAAGGGTTGGCGAAATAAAGAACAATGAACCAAGCAACGACAAGCTCGCTGTCGAAAACCACCTTCGGAACATAGCTTTGCTCCTCATGGAAAAATACGTTACGCGAGTGGCGATGGCAGTTGGGTTCGCTGTTTCCGAGAGATTTAAATTTGAGCAAGACCTGTTCCATGTTTCCATTGGCGAAAATTGATCGACACTTCCATCTTCTGTTCAATGTAGGTTGAAGCAATGTCAGCTACTTTATCTTCTTGGCTGGAATCTCTCGTCCATTCAGGCTAATGATCGACTGGTTAACCTGCCCATTGGTGTTCCAGATGAATACGATTCGCGCATCGTACTCGTTGACAAAGAATTCGATTTCAGACTCCGGCAGTAATTCAATTTTCTGGCGTCCGGGCGCTTGCGCCATCAGTTTACCCCCTTCTTTCGTTATGGTGATGATGAAATTGGGCGCTAGCTCATACTGTCCGACGTAAGCATCGTATACTTTAGGATCGACTTGGACTATCTTTCGATCCCGCGTCAAATCGTGCTGAACGCCGAACACGATGGCTGCTAAATCGCGTGCCATCGTGACTACAGGCACGCTGTCCAAATTACTCAAGATGATGATGACAAGTTTCTCATCCGGAAAACGTTGGATGATAGTCGCGTAGCCATCGATCCATCCAAGATGACCAATGGAGCGCCGTCCGAACTGTTCAAAGATGTCCCAACCATAGCCGTAACTGTTTTTGAACGGTGTGAACATTGCTTCCAGCGATTTCTTTGAAACCAGTCTCTCCGTATATAAGGATTGATCCCACAAATACAGATCTTCCACCGTGGAATACAATCCGCCGGCAGAGTATGGTATGAGCATGTCAACAAAAGGCGCATCGACGAGTTTATCGTTACGTATAGAGTATCCTGTGGCGCGATGCTTGATGATGCTACCTCGGTCTTCATAGCCAGTATTCTTCATATTCAAGATCGGAAGAGCGTCGTGTAGGGAAAGAGTGTAGATCTCGGTGGT